>NZ_JAYGHM010000080.1:0-13166 GCF_034931125.1 Rivularia sp. UHCC 0363
TATATAGATAAACCTTTTGAAAACAACTTTGAATCACCAGAATTTTAAACCATCTGCATTTCGGTATTCCCGTACAATCGAAATTTATCAAGACGATGGTTGATGTATATAGATATGGGAAGATAGTGCGATCGCGATTTATTTTCTCCCATATATATATATAAACCTGTTGAAAACAACTTTGAATCACCCGGAATTTGAATAATCTGCATTTCGGTATTCCCGTACAATCGAAAAACAGATGTTTGAATTTGGATTCCAACAATAGAGGTGAAATACAGCGGATTATTTTATTCTCTTCCACATCTATATATATAAACCTGTTGAAAACGACTTTGAATCACCGGAATTTTAAATCATCTGCATTTCGGTATTACCGTACAATCGAAAAACAGATGTTTGAATTTGGATTCTAATAATAGAGGTGAAATACAACTTTGAAAATATTTTCTCCCATATATATAGATAAACCTGTTGAAAACAACTTTGAATCACCGGAATTTTAAATAATCTGCATTTCGGTATTACCGTACAATCGAAAAATAGATGTTTTAATTTGGATATGATTTATTCTTCTGCGATGTGAACTCCGATAAACTTTAAGCAGGAGTCGTAGAGTAATCTAAAATTCAAAATCGAATGACAGATGTAATTATAATTGGTAGCGGAATCGGTGGATTAAGCTGTGGGGGATTGTTAGCGAGGTATGGTTTTAAGGTAACAGTTTGCGAAAGTCATTCTATCCCCGGTGGAGCAGCACATTCTTTTAATTATAAAGGTTATAAATTTGATTCGGGACCTTCGCTTTATTCGGGTTTATCTTACAGTCCTTCAAATAATCCTTTGCGACAGGTATTAGATGCAGTTGGTGAAGATTGCGAATGGGCAAATTATAGTACTTGGGGTTGCTTTCTTCCCGAAGGAGATTTTAACACGAAGGTTGGTGCGGAGCAATTTTGTGAAGTACTTTTAAAATTGCGTGGGGAAAAAGCGGTTCAAGAATGGCGAGAATTGCAGCGAGTTATGTCACCATATGCGGATGCTGCGATCGCAATTCCTCCTGCTGCTTTACGTTTAGATTTGGGTGCGGTGAAAACTGTGGGTAAATTTGCACCTAGTTTAATAAAGCATTTTTTCAACGTTTCTAAGTTAACCGGACCTTTCAGTTCAATTATGGATGGAGTTGTTTCTGACCCATTTATTAGAAATTGGTTAAATATGTTGTGTTTTCTGCTTTCTGGATTACCCGCAGATGGTACTAGTGCTGCTGAAGTCGCGTTTATGTTCGCTGACTGGTATCGTCCCGGTGTAATGCTGGATTATCCGATGGGTGGTAGCGGTGCTTTGGTAGATGCTTTGGTCAGGGGATTAGAAAAACATGGTGGAAAGTTACTTTTACAAAGTCATGTGGAAAAAATAATTGTAGAAAATAAACGTGCTGTCGGGGTAAGGTTGCGAGGTGGAAAGGAAATAAAAGCAAATACGGTAATTTCCAATGCTTCTGTATGGGATACTTTGAAATTAATTCCTTCTGAATCGATACCGCAGCAATTTATTAAACAGCGACAAGCAACCCCCGAATGTGAAAGTTTCATGCATCTACATTTAGGAATTGACGCTCGCGATATCCCTTCCGATTTGCAATGTCATTATATATCGGTCAAAGATTGGCAATTAGGAATTACCGCTCCGCAAAATTTAGTATTAATCTCAATTCCTTCAGTAATAGATGCTTCCTTGGCACCACCGGGAAAACATTCGATTCACGTTTACACTCCCGGAAGCGAACCTTATGATTTATGGCAGGGAATGGATCGAAACAGCGAAGAGTATTTACAACAAAAGCAATCTCGCTCTGAAATAATGTGGTCGGCTCTAGAAAAAGTAATTCCAGATATTCGCGATCGTTGTGAAGTCACTTTAATTGGTACTCCCCTTACCCACGAACGTTATTTACGCCGCAATCGTGGTTCTTATGGTCCAGCAATTCGTGCGGGAAAAGGTTTATTTCCAGGTTCAAATACTCCTTTGAAAGGGTTAATGTGTTGCGGTGATTCGACATTTCCCGGTATCGGTTTACCAGCAGTTGCAGCTTCGGGGATGATTGCAGCTAATACTCTTACATCTGTAGAAAACCATTTGGAAATGCTCAAAGAGTTAGGAATTAAGAGTTAGGAGTTATGAATTTGTCAATATCAGTATTTTATTCAGCTAATTCTGGTTATTTTAATCACAATAGAATTAATATTGCTTCATATGAACTTTGAAGGTCTGGCTTAGCTTTTCGCTGGTTGTAGTACGTTTATCAAGCAAATATCAAGCTATTAACTACGTCTTATCCAGCTATTTGAACGAAGATAGTAAAATTAGTTTTACTGCTCCCCTAAGCATATAAACCCCATATTACACCCAAACGGCTTGTAATCTCGTGACGTAATTGAGAAATTGGTCAATAAAAAAAATTGTGTAAACAAGGGTAACAACTTTGTAACGGAATATGAATACAAAAGTTTAATTAACGATCAGTTGATAGATGATATTTGATTATCAGTTGTGGAAAAAAGGCACAGACGTGATATGGATTATTGAGATAATTTTTCTACTCCCTACTTCCTACTCCCTACTCCCTACCCCTACTCCCTCAATTAAAAATAATCTGGCTGCCATTCATCTTTAGTAATGGTGTAGTAAACTACGTTTATCTTGTAGAAATGAGCGTCTTTTTCGTACTTCAAACCGGCTTTTTCCATAACTCGGCGAGAAGCGATATGTTTTGGTGAAGCGATCGCGACAATTTTGTAGAGTTTGACAGACTCGAAACCGTATCGCAAACAGGCGAGTGTGGCTTCGGTGGCAAGTCCTTGATTCCAGTAATGCTGGTCGAGACGATATAAAACTTCAATTTCGGGGCTATTGGATAAACAATTGAGTCCGCAATGACCGATTAATTTACCGCTGGCTTTTTCAATCGCAGCCCATACACCGAAACCATATTTATCCCAATGTTTGATGAAATATGCCAAAATCTCGCGAGTAACCTGTTTTTCCTGACCTTTGGCTATAGGTCCTCTGAGTGAATACTTCATCACTTCTGGATTGCTCAAAATTACAGCTAACCTATCTAAATCATCCAGCGTGTAAGGTCTGAGTCGCAGTCTTGCAGTTTCAATTTCTGCCATTCAAATTATCCTTTTATCCAGTTATAAGTTTCACCTCAATTCAACCCCGTCCGGTTTTTTAGAACAGGTGAATGGGGTACATAATTTTTTTACCTATTTCTAATCCCAATCTTCTGTAAATTCGCAATATTGTATACATATTCTCAAAAAATTTTTTCTCAATTGGTGTATCTGTAAATACTTTAAATTCAAAATATAATGGATATGAGGAGTATAAAAATTGCTTATTGTTTCCACGATTGACAAAGCTTTGTTAAAGGGAATAGGGAGTAGGCAGTAGGGTAAGGCTTTAAAGCCAATTTACACACTTTCGTAGGTACTTAATTTAAGCGGGGACTGAATCGTATTCGTGTAAATAACCATGATTTCCATAATTACCTTCTGCGTGTCAATTGCAGATATAGTAAATGGGGACAAAACGCAGCACCTAGCGGTAAGGACAGATATTTAGTTAAAAAATACCGCTCGGATTGCGGTCAAAAATTAATATAATGCAGTTACTATGAGCATCTCCCAACCTCTAAAAAAATCTTATCGGCAAAACCGTCTGCCTCAAAATGATTGGCGGTTATTTTTGCGTTTGGTTCCCTATGCAAGTCGTTATAAAAAACTGCTGGGAATTTCCATGCTGCTGCTGATACCCGTAGCGATCGCAAACGCAATACAGCCTTTAATAATTGGACAAGTTATTTCCTTGATTCGCAAAGAACCTAGCACCTACGGATTTCTATTAGCGAATCCAGTACGGGGATTGTACATCTTACAAATAGCTTTACTAATTAGTGTTGCCATTCGTCTTTTACTTAATGGTTTTCAAGGCTTTTTAGTTCAAAAGGTCGGACAGCAAATTACAGCCGATATTCGTGAAGATTTATTTGAACACGTCACATCCTTAGCGGTGCGGTTTTTCGATAAAACTCCTGTAGGCAAATTAATTACCCGATTGACATCAGATGTAGAAGTATTAGGAGACGTATTTTCTACAGGGGCAATAGGTATATTATCGGATATATTCTCGACCTTGGTAATTATCGGCTTCATGTTTTACACTCAATGGCAACTAGCTTTATTGCTGGTGCTATTGCTCGTCCCCGTATCGGCGATTATTACATACTTCCAACAGCAGTTTCGTAAAGCAAATTATAAAGCCAGAGAAGGACTTTCCTCACTCAATTCACAGTTACAAGAAAATATTACGGGTATTAACGTAGTACAATTGTTTCGGCGAGAGAACTTTAATGCCAAATTATTCAGACAAATAAATAATCGTTACGTCAAAGAAGTTGATATAACCATCTTTAACGATTCCGCAGTTTCAGCAACCTTGGAATGGATCGCTTTAGTGGCGATCGCTGGTGTATTATGGCTTGGTGGTTCGTTAATTTTGCAAGAACAGTTGACGGTGGGGATATTAGCGAGTTTTGTCCTGTACGCTCAGCGATTATTTGACCCATTACGGCAATTTGCAGAAAAATTTACCGTCATCCAAGCGGGTTTTACTGCGATCGAACGAGTGACCGATATTTTAGATGAACCAATAGAAATACGCGATAAAGCGAATCCTAGATATTCGTTGAAAAACAGCTTTGAATTTGGATATATCGACGAAATTGTCGATGACTTAGAAACTGTCGATGATCGTAAAATAGACCCATCGAAACTTGGGGAAATCCGTTTTGAACAGGTTTGGTTTGCTTATAAAGATGATGATTATGTAATTAAAAATTTAGACTTTACCATCAAACCGGGGGAAAAAATCGCTTTAGTTGGTCCCACCGGAGCCGGAAAAAGTACTATCATTCGTTTATTATGTCGTCTTTACGAACCAAGCAAAGGACAGATATTAGTAGATGGGATCGACATTCGCGAAATACCCCAAGCCGAATTAAGACGGTATATGGCCGTAATTTTACAGGAAGGATTTTTATTCGCTGGTGATGTTAAAGGTAACATTACATTAGGTGATAACTACACCTTCGAGGAAATCCAGCAAGCAGCGCGATCGACCAACGTTGAAGATTTTATCGAAGAATTACCCCAAGGTTACGATACCCAGTTACGAGAAAGAGGAACAAATATTTCCAGCGGTGAGAAACAGCTTTTAGCCTTTGCAAGAGCTGCGATTCGTAACCCCCAAATTTTAATATTAGACGAAGCAACCGCTAGTTTAGATGTCGGTACGGAAGCCTTAATTCAACAAGCTTTAAATCAGCTTTTAGCCGAACGTACCGCAATTATTATTGCTCACCGTTTATCCACCATTCGTAACGTTAATCGGATTTTCGTACTTAAACGTGGTGAATTAATCGAACAAGGTAGTCACGAACAATTATTACAGCAACAAGGACTATACGCTACATTACACAATTTACAAATGCTTAATCAATAATCAATAATCAGTAAGTAAAATGTCTAATTTGTTTCAGATAAATATAATTTAAAGGATACAGGTTATATTCATTGTTCACTGTTCACTGTTCAAGTGAATTAAATAGAGCAATTTTTAAACTAATGTATTTATTAAGCTGTTGTATAACTATATTTTTTATAGTTTCCAAACTGGTATTTTCGCTTCTGGGAATATTCCAATAAAGAATTGCTACAGCTTCTTGAATAGATGTTTCTAATTGCAGTAAATCAGAAGCGTTTAATTTCAAAGCAATTTGTTTACTCAAAATATTTCCATCATTTACTGTATCCAAATTAAGATGAGAGAAAACCTTACCGTTAGGCATTTTCGCATCGTAAAAAACGGTGTTTTTTAACTTAACTGACGAAAATATTGCTTGAGAAAGATTCGCACGATTAAAATTAGTATTGGTCAAATCTGTTCTTACCAGCTTAGTTTCAATCAAAGATGCACTTTTTAAATTCGCACCCCTCAATTTAGCTTCAGTTAAATTAGCACCTGATAGCTTCGCACCATTCAAACAAGCACCCGTTAAATCCGCTTGACTTAAATTTGCATCTATCAGCGTCGTTCCTCTTAAATTCGCTCCTCTAAGAATAGCTCCTTGGAGATTTGCTTCTCTTAAATCCGCTTCCCCTAAATCAGCTTCGCTTAAATCGGCTCCCGTAAGTCCAATTTTAGAAAGTTTAGCGTTAAAAAAATCAACTTTTACTAAATTAACGTCAACCAATTTCGCAGCTTCTAAATTAATATGACACAGCTTTGCACCTTTTAAAGATGAAGAAGTTAACTCAATTTGACCGAAGTTTCTCAAACCATCTGCGTAACTTTGTAACAATTCTTTAGATTTCATATAATAATAAAACTCTTACTATTAGATAAGTAAAACAAACTAAACATTAAGAAAATATTAAATTAAAACAACTCTAATAGTCTATACGGTTAAGGGCTATTTAGAGTAACATCTATCTTAAGATGTATTTTTAGTGATTTTTAGTAAATTTTAGTAAGTTAATTATTGATTAAAATAAGAACACAAAAAAACCCGACTTGTTCAAGAAGCCGGGTTATGGAGTATAGACTGTAACAGATTGAATCTATTGTTTAGTAGGAGTCTTAACTTTACTAGCCATATCTAAGAATGAAGTCATATTTGCACCGGGACGACGGCGGATATTATTATTCTTAGGTATCAAGTATTTTGGTGCAAAAGTAGTTTCTTTTGGTTCTTCAGCCTTAGAAGCTTTAACAGCAGCTTTTTTATCTACAGGAACAGCGATCGCTTCCAGACCTTTAGCCGTTTGAATCATCTCGACATTAACTTCTTTGACTTTACCTGAAGCGACTTCTTCTACTTTATTATCTTCATCCTTTACTTTAACTGTATCTACTGGTTTTTTACCATTAGCAGTTGGTGCAGTTGGTTTTACACTATTAGCAGTTGGTTTTTTGCCATTATTAGATGCTTCAACCGGCTTAGAATCAGCCTTTGGCATTGGTTCATCAGGTTCTTCTTTCAATTGTAAAAAGAAACCACCATCTTTTTTCTTTCCACCAAGAAGTCCAGAAATAAATTTCATAATTTCCTCAGATTAAGTTTTTGATACAGCTAAATAAGGCTTATTTTGTCTTTTATACCCGAATTTTGACCAAATCAATTAATAAATACGTATTCTTGTAAATAATTATCAAAAATACTTGTTTATATTATTCCATCTGCTTTCTAGATCTAGAACTGAGGATGGTCGAAGTATCGGTTCGGTATAACATTAACCACACAAGCTAAGCAGCTTATATTTCAAGCGCTTGCAGCTTCTCAACACTTCACCACAATTATCAGATTTTCTTGTAACCTAGAGCAAGATTGTGAAAGCGGATTTAACAAAAGTTTACAGGTCAAAGGTCAAAGGTCAAATATTTATTTCTCAATTCCCAATTCCCAATTACCAATACTTAAATAAGTTACATTTTATGTGAACTAAAGTAAATATATGTTAAATGAATCAGGTAAATCGGCAGAAAAATCCCGTATTGTTGGTTCATGGGATTTGGGATACTGGTAGAGTATTTCGGAGAATGATTCCGTTCCTCAACGAACGTGGTTGGAAAGTATATGACCTGGATTTGCTGCCTAATAATGGTACTACGGGTTTAGATGATTTAGCGCAGCAGGTAGCGAATAAAATTGAAGCGACCTTCCCAGCAGAACAACCTTTTGATTTACTTGGTTTTAGTATGGGTGGAATCGTGAGTCGTTATTATATGCAGCGAATGGGTGGAATTAACCGCGTGCAGCGATTTATTACCCTTTCTGCACCAAGTCACGGTACGCAAATAGCTTACTTTAATCAAGGATTAGGTTGCGTACAAATGCGTCCTAATAGTGGTTTGCTGCGAGATTTGAACAGTGATGCGTCCATGTTATCGCAAATTAATTTTACATCCATTTGGACACCCTACGATATGATGATTGTCCCCGCAGATAGTTCTAGAATGCCGGTAGGAGAAAACGTTGTAGTACCAGTTTTGACTCATGCTTGGATGTTAACCGATCGCAAAAGTTTGAACGCGATCGCAACTGCATTATCAGCACCGATTAAGTGCGATCGCCAATCTGTGTAAATTCAGCGCTGCCAAAAATTGCTTCTGGATTGCGATAATATTTATATTCCATCAAGTTGTAAAATGGGTCTTCTAAAAAAAAGGTGCGATGTTCTAAAGGAGTATTTATAAAGCGGTTTTTAGCTGATTCTCTAAAAGGTAAGTTTCGTTGTTGCGCTTTTACTAGTAAATCTTCCCAATCAGCTTCCGAGGTGAAAACCAAACCGAAATGTCTCGGATAAATTCCAAGTTGAGGTACAACTGGTTCCTTAGTCACGTGTGCTACTAACTGATGTCCGTAAAGATTGAGAATTAAAGCGTTGCGATTTTCTCTACCGGGAGTGCATCCCAAACCATCAACGTAATATGCTTTAGTTTGAACAATATCGGTAACTGGAAATGCTATGTGGAAGATGACTTTGGACATTGGATATTGGTAATGGGTAATTGGGGATTGGTAATTGGTAATTGGTAATTGGGGAATATATACTTCTATATAAAAATGGTATAACGATCGCTTACTAATTACTCATCAATAACCGTATTATTCTGATAATTGATAATTGATAATTGACTATGTTTTTTGGAAACCATTTAATTGTCGGTGTTTCGGGTACTGCGTTAACCGATGAAGATAAAAGAATTCTTAGTAAATTAAAGCCTGTGGGAGTTTGTTTTTTTGCGAAGAACTTCCGTGATGGTGAATCTTATGAATCGTGGTTGCAAACTTTCAAGAAATTAAGTCAAGATATTCGCGAATATACAGAACGCGAATCGATGTTTATTTCTATTGACCATGAAGGAGGAAGAGTCATTCGTCCACCTTTACCAATTACGCGATTTCCCTATAGTTATGTGTGTCGGAAACGAGCGCGGGAAGTTGCGATCGCAATGGCTGTAGAATTAAAATCTTTGGGTATAAATGTTTCTTGGTCGCCGGTTGCTGATATTTTTTCTAATCCCAAGAATCCTATAATTGGACCCCGTGCTTTCGATATAACACCGGAAACCGCCGCTCAAACCGCCCGCGAATACTTCTTCGGACTCCGAGAATCGGGAATCATTGCCTGTGCTAAACATTTCCCCGGACACGGAGATACTAGCAGCGATTCTCACTTAGAATTGCCAGTACTTAATTTAACTAAATCAGAATTGCAACAGCGAGAATTAATTCCTTTCAAAACCTTAATTGCCGAGCAAATACCCTTAATTATGACCGCTCATATCCTCTTTCCTGAAATCGGAGGGGATAAACCTGCTACTTTTTCTCAATCAATTTTGAACGGGATACTTAGAGAAGAACTTGGTTTTCAAGGAGTTGTCGTATCCGATGATTTGGATATGAAAGCCGTTGCGGATATGTACAGTCAAAGCGGTACGGTAGCGCATACATTGAATGCAGGCTGTGATTTATTCTTAATGTGCGGTAATCTGCCTTCATCATCTACCGAACGGATTGATTTTATTGCTGAAGATTTTGTCAAGTCGTTGGAAAACGGGAGTCTTGATGAATCGGTAGTGGAAGCTGCGAATGGGAGAATTGAGAAGCTGTTAAGGGAAACTCCGCAATATTCGGTGGAAATGCTGGATGAGAAGATATTTTTAGAACACTCTCAATTGGCGATCGCTTGTAGTTTTGAAGAGTGAGAAAATATACTTATTTATAGATACCTGGCGATTGAAATCGCGTCTACACAGGCAAAACCCACCTTCGTGGGTTTAAAGAAAAGAGTAATTTTTAAGGTTTGTAGTTGCGCTAAAGCGCTAAATATTGATTTAACGTTGGACCGTAACTACGAGTCTTTTTATCTAAATTTATGAATTGTTTTCTAAATACCTTCACCTTCTTCTAAATCATCCGCAGTTAATGGTGCTTGAGAGCTATGACGCACGTACAAAACATAAACGGTTGTATTTCTAACGGTAAATAAAACCCGATAGATATTTTTGGATTTTCCGTAAAGTAACTGTCGAACTTCTTCGGTAAAAATTTCCCATTCAACTGCTAAAGAACAGCGTAGAGGTTTTTCTTGAAGCGTTGCGATCGCATTCATTAATCCTCGAAACCATCGATCGGCAAATTCGGAATTATGCTCTCGGTACCAACGATATGATTTTTCTATTTGGGTTTCGGCAATAGGTGTAATCTCAACCTGAAATGTCATATTTTTGCTGCATTTCTTCGATAAAATCGCTCATAGGACGAGTTTTTCCAGCCTTAACTTCTTCTAATCCTTGCTCAATACCTGCTATAGTCTCTAATTGTTCAATAATTTGACGCAGTTTGATAGCATCGATTTTACCAGGTTCAAGAAAAGTAACGATAACTTGGGTGCTATCAGCTAAATTTTGCGGTAACTCGGTGAGTTGAATTTGCCCATTCTGATAAATGCCTTCGACTGTTTTGAGCATAATTTTTAATGGGGTTGGTATTTTCTCAATTTTAAGTCAAGGTTGAAAGTAAAAGACTTGAATCTAAAATCTATTGACGCGCAAGCGTCTTCTCGTAGGGTAATCTAAAATCCAAAATCGAATCACCTTGTCCTCAACAATTGCACAAAGGTATCGCTAACGGTATGGTCTTTAGTATCAGCAGCGTAATTGATCAACTTTTCCCGTAAATCTTGAGCTTCATTTAAAGGTAGTAAAGTTGCCAGGAGAAAATAAACTCCGCGAAAACGCGAATCTCCGATGTGATTAATTAATCTTGATTCTGCTGCATCACTTTCGCCGAGAAAGGTTTGGACTAAAAAGTAATCCATAATTTTATCATGACGGAAGTACCATTGTTTCTGGGCTTCACCGTCCGATTCTTGCCACTGACGGCTAATAACCATTTTATATTTCTCGTCTTCCATACAGACTAATTCGTTGTAAAAATCATCATCTGGTAAATCACTTTTATCGTTAACGTGCATTTGATAAACCGCTTCGGAAAACTGTTTGAGGGGAAAATCTCGTTTCCAAAATTGTTCGTATTCTTCTGCCATCAAGTTATATTGCTGTTGTTGCAGGTGGAATACATCGGGATGTTCTCCCTGTGAAAGCATCAAAGCAACTAAGGTTAAATCCATCGGGTTGGAAAGAATGCCTTTAACAGCGGTTAATTCTTCATTTGTTTGTGGGGTATTGAAGCTTTGATCGAGGTAATTAGTACAGGCTTTTTCGTAATCTGTACCTTGGATTTTGGCATTTGCGGGGAGGTGTGGTTGACGGGAAAGTAGAAATTGTTGAATTTGGGTTTGTTGTAGTGGCTGTAAATAATAAGTTTTTGCGGTAGCTGGGGGTTCCCATTCCAAAGGTTGGGTAGTCATGATGATGTTACCCTTGAAATAGCTTTCCATAAACGATTTAATTTGAGCGCGGGTATCAGCGGAAACTTCATTGAGTCCGTCAATACAGATATCAATTGCGCCGCTGTAAATCAGATTTTTGAGAAATTGAGCATCTTGTGTTTGTCCGTGCAGCTTGATTTGAATCGCTTCAATTACACCTTTATCGCACTTGCGAGCGGGTAAATATACGACAATTCGTTTAGAAGTTTTCGCGAGGTAGCGGAGAAACATCGATTTACCCAAACCCGAATCCCCTTGCAGTACGATTTCACCTTGGATATTGGGAATTGCTTGGAAAATTGGGGTAATTTTTGATGGAGATGTGGTTTTTGGTGTTTCTGATATCCCAGATTCGGGAAAATATACTTGTTCGTCAAAATTATTTAAACCAGCATCCGCAAGTAGGGAAGTTTGGAAAGGTTCAAATAATTTGCGACGCAGAAAGGGAACCCAAGCCAAGAGAAAGCCGACGTAACCCATACCAAAAATGCGTCTTACCCAAGGATTCCAGAAAAAGATGGCTTGGATTTGCGGAGATTTGGGGTAAGCGAAGATGAGTAACAGCCAGAAAGCAGCGTGGATTAAGATGATATTTCTGAAATTGAAAAACCATCTCCAACCCTTGAGGTTAATGATTACCGACTGTAGAGTATCGGCTTCGCTATAACCTGCTTGTTGGAGGTTGCGGTGATGTTGTTCGAGTAGGATGATGTCTTGGGGTTGCCAAGATGATTTTTTTGCGACTAAAGCAATTTTGCTTGCTAAATCATTTCGCGATCGCGTTAAATCTTGAGTGGGTTGCCATGCTTTAGCAAAGGTTTGTAGAGTTTTAACGGCTTCGTCATGGGTAAGTTTATCTGGGATTTTTTGAGGATAACCAGTCCATTTGAGGAGTGTTTTTACTTCGTCGGTTCCACCGCTGAGAATATAGGTTAAGAAACGACTATTTTCAAATCCTAATTGACCTAAATATGATTGACCTGCGTAATAAACATTATCAAGGACAATAACAATTTCTTCTAACTTTAATTGTTGTACATTTCCTAATGCTACTGTTACATCCCTACGAAAAGATAAGTCAACAGATTTATCTTTGATCAAGTTGAGAATGTCTTTAACGTAGGGTTTAGCAGCATCCCCCATATTCTCCAATGCGGATGCTGCAATACTACGAATAAACAACTCAACAGATTTATCTTTGATGAAATTTAGGATATCCTGAACATAGGGTTTGGCTGCATCCTCCATATTCCCCAATGCATATGCTGCACTACCACGAAGAAATGAGTCTACGGATTTATCTTTAAGAATATCGGCAATATCTTTAACGTAGGGTTTAGCAGCATCCCCTATATTCCCCAAAGCTTGTGCTGCACTGCTACGAACATATGATTCAACGGATTTATCTTTGAGAATATCAGCGATGTCTTTGACATAGGGTTTAGCAGCATTCCCCATATTCCCCAAAGCTTCTACTGCACTGCTACGAACATATGATTCAACGGATTTGTCTTTGAGAATATCAGCGATATAGGGTTTTGCAGCATTTCCCATATTTCCCAATGCTTCTACTGCACTACCACGAACATCTGAGTCAGCTGACTTATCTTTGAGAATGTTGGCAGTATCTTTGACGTAGGG
>NZ_JAYGHM010000080.1:13442-34868 GCF_034931125.1 Rivularia sp. UHCC 0363
TTTGGCAGCATCCCCCATATTCCCCAATGCGGATGCTGCACTACTACGAACATCTGAGTCAACCGATTTATCTTTAAGAATATCGGCAATATCCTTAACATAGGGTTTGCCTGCATCCCCCATATTCTCCAATGCGGATGCTGCAATACTACGAACATACGATTTAACAGATTTATCTTTGAGAATATCGGCAATATCTTTGACGTAGGGTTTGGCTGCATCCCCCATATTGACTAATGCTCGTGCTGCACTATCACGAATATGTGATTCAACGGATTTATCTTTGAAAAGTTTAGCAGCTTTTTCAGCAATATTCTCCGGTTTATTGAGCAAGAGTTTCAACTCTTTAGCTTCATATCCACTTAATTTGTCCAAAGCATATCTCTTCACTTCGTCATAATCATCATCCAAAGCAGCCACAATACCGTTAATCTGCCACTGTTGCGGCTTCGGTTTAGGTGCTTCTTTGGCATTTACCCAAGGGAAGGAGAGAAAAAAGATCAGCAGAAACGTCAAAGGGAAAAGTATAAAAGGTTTTTTGATTAAGCCGCGATATTTATACATGGTTGGGGAAGAAGACGCGATGATTTAATCCCCTATTGGGGCGTGTAGTTTTTTGTTCGACCGTTACCGTAATTCTAACTACAACACCACACTACTACAATATTTTCAGTAATATTCCGGATGGTTTTTATTTGTTTTGTAAAAAATATATCCATTTTTGGCTGAGTCAATATACCTGGAAACCTCACCTTGCTGTACTGCTCCCCCTCTCTCTTCTAAGTTTATTTCATAGCGTTTTGATCCCCCCTAGCCCCCCTTGAAAAGGAGAGAATAGGAATAGGATTCAAAGTCCTCCTTTATAAGGGGGATTTAGGGGGATCGAACGAGCGTAGCCCTTGAAAAGGGGGGAATAGGAATAGGATTCAAAGTCCCCCTTTATAAGGGGGATTTAGGGGGATCGAACGAGCGTAGCCGGTGGATGCGGAGAGGGAAAGAGGGTGAGGTTATTTACGGCAATTTATAACTCGCAACCCGTAAAATCAACTCCCCTTGTTGCGGATTCTTGGTAAAAATAAATGCTCCGGTTTCTTTCTCGCTTTTTGATAAAAAGTCTATTTGCTGTTCCCCTGTTTCTTCAACTTCACCGTTGATACGCAATTCGGCTACCACCTGTACGGAAGCTGCTGTTTCTCCTCCTTGATTAACTACCTCGAAGGGGATGTAATATTGTCCGTTGACTTTTCGCAAGGGTTGATTATTAGTAACTACAAGTACGGGTGGTTTCTGTGACGGTTGTTTGATCCAAGTGAAGCTGACTAAACCGACAACCCCGATTAGTATTGCTGAAGCGACGCTAAATGTTACCCATTCGGCAGATGTGCGTTTTTGTTCTTGAGACTGATTCATATCGCTAATCTTCCCGCAGCACCACCAATAGTTGCTGGTAATCCTAATATTAAAGTATGTTCTAACCAAATTGTCCAAGAATCATCCCAAGTCAATTTTTGGAAAAATCCTAACATTATCGCTGCTGCAATTAACGATATTAAATAACAAATCATGGTTTCGCTAAATGGTTTTTGAAATATACCTTTGTGCTGTCTGCGTTTATCTTGAGCAGAGAAACCCGCTTGAAATACAACTCCATAGGAAATTAATAAAGATGTAGCAATTATTGCTAATAGCCAAGGTGGAGATACTGCTGCTGCAAGCATTGCAACTTCATCGGTAGGAGCGATATTAAAACCAATTACGATCGCACCAATTAAAGTCGCGCTCAAATCGGAAAATGTCGCGTTATCATCAACTGCATCGTCTTGTCTGCTAGTTCTATTATCGGGTGGATTGTTACCGTTTTCTCCTAATAACTGATTAGCTAATGCAACCCCCAAACTAAAGGGTACGCTTTCATAAATAATCTTACCCAATGCTTCTTTTAAGGAAACTCCCCAAGATATTTCCTGTAATAGTAACAGCACAAAAGCCGAACAAATTAAACCGATTCCCATCGCTTCTACTGTTTCCGTCAAACTTTGATAGCGACGACTAAACCGTTTGGGTTTACGGAAACCTTCTGTACGCATCAGGAGATAAATCACGATAAATGTTAATACCAGTGCGACTAACATCATCATCGGTGTTGCAGATGAACCTATCCACCAAACTTCCATTGTATAAAGCAGGGGAATACCGAATAAAAAACCACCACATACACCCCTTACGATGTCATTAATCTCACTTTTCCAAGGATTTTTTTGGTGTTTTCCCTGAGATTTTTGGCGCGAATTAAATTTCATCTACAATAACTTTTGATTTGTAATTTAGCTCGATACTATTTGGCAGAAATAGGTTAAGTAAGCTTTATTAAGCGATTATTTTTATATTATCGGAATTTGGTTCGATTATTGAATAAAACACCATTGTCAAGGTTTTGGTGCGTTGTTCGTAATCTGAAGTCATAATTCACATTGTTGGAGACGTAGCAGTGCTACGTCTCTACAAGGATTTCGCGTTTGCGACAAAATTTAAACTCATAAAAATATTGTTAAATAGTATTTTTATATTTGTAATCTGTTTATTTTATAATCAAAAATTATTCTGAACTATCAATTGATATTTTGAAAAGTATTAAGCAGGAAAAAGACAAGTTAATTTAATACTCCTAATGCCTAAACTCAAAATTATCTTTCTAATTATTTGTTTGTTAATGCTTCTACTCAGCGGCTGTAGTCCTAGTAAAGGGAATGATTGGACACAAAAATTTTCCCATCTCCTCGGTGATGATTATCGAATTACTTTATATTCTGGAGGAAATGCAGTTAGGGAATGGCAGTTGAGAGACGGTATTGTTAATTATGAAGAACGCGATGATGGATGGTTCTTTTCTTGTAAAAAACATCTCGTAATTATTCGAGGTGAAGAAATAGTTATTGAACCATTAATTTATTCCCAACAACAAGTAGAAAATCCGATTATTTGTAACTAATGAACTTCAACTTAACAGCCATACTCGCGAATTTTACTCAACTCAAACCAAGTGCGATCGCCAACTATTCCATCTACTACTAATCCGCTACCTTGCTGCAAATCTTTGATGGCTTTTTCAGTTACAACATCAAAATAGCCGGTAATTTCAGATTGAAAAAAACCAGACCATAACAGCCTTTCCTGAATTTTGCCTACTAATTCATCTCTACTACCTTTTTTTAATAAAGGCATATCTACTGGCGCACCTTTGTATAAACAAAGCCAAGTATGATGATCAACAATGCCGTCTTCAGTTAAAAACATCCAATATTCAAAACAGTTAACAGCAGAAGTAGTTTGAGGCCCAAATACACCATCAACTTCACCAAAGTAGCACTGCCAATGTTTTAATAAATTTTGTAGTTCTGTGACTGCTTCACCTGTACAATTTTGGATCAATACAGGTTTATTGAGTTTGACTAAATCGGTCTGAAAGTTGAAAGTAGAATTCATGATAATTAGAAGTAGTATTTGTGTTGATGTGATTACTGAAATTGAAAAAATATAAAAGTTGTTGAAAAGATGAATTGCAATATTGATTTTGATAGGGAATGCTACAGAAGCAAGTTTGAGTATTCCGGATACTAGTTAAAATATTTTTAGTAGAGAAAAATACCTATTTATTTTAATACAATGTAAATAAAGTATTACTTTCAAGTTTCCCATTCGCAGTTAGGATAAAGATAAGACTGCGTTTTTGGGCTATATCTACCATGACAGATCACAATCATGATGATTCTGGTTTAATTGCGATCGCAAAACAAACTCGACTTGCAGCAATGAAGTTAGCGGTTTTATCTAGTGCTGCAAAAAATGAAGCGATTGAAGCGATCGCTAGTACTTTAGAATCGGCACAAAATGAAATAATTCAGGCAAATATCGCCGATTGTGAAGCAGCGACAACGGAGGGAATTGCCAAGCCACTTTACAAAAGGTTGCAGTTAAACGAACATAAATTAAGAGATAACATTGCTGGGGTAAGGGATATAGGTAAACTTTCCGACCCAGTTGGTAGCGTTCAAATTCACCGTAAATTAGATACTGGTTTGATTCTCAAGCGTGTTACCTGTCCTTTGGGAGTTTTGGGGGTAATTTTTGAAGCACGTCCGGAAGCGGCGATTCAAATTGCCTCTCTAGCGATAAAATCGGGTAATGGTGTAATTCTTAAAGGTGGAAAGGAAGCAATTCGTTCTTGTGAAGCCATAGTTAAAGCTATCAAACAAGGATTATCTCAAACTGCAATTCACCCCGATACAGTGCAGCTATTAACTACCAGAGCAGAAACTTTAGAACTTTTGAAATTAGATAAATACGTAGATTTAATTATTCCTAGAGGTTCTAATGATTTCGTGCAATTTGTGCAGCAAAATACCTTAATTCCCGTATTAGGACACGCTGACGGAATCTGTCATCTTTATGTTGATAAAGCCGCAGATATTGACAAAGCGGTAAATATTGCAGTAGACGCTAAAACTCATTATCCCGCTGCTTGTAATGCGATTGAAACATTATTAGTTCATCAAGAAATTGCTTCAACTTTTTTACCGCAAGTTGCCGAAGCTCTGCAAAAATTAAACGTAGAATTGAGAGGAGACACAGCAACTCAATCAATTTTACCCAACGTTATCCCAGCAACAGAAATAGATTGGCAGACAGAATATAGCGATTTGATTTTGTCAATTAAAATTGTTGATTCTTTACAAGATGCAATTACCCACATCACCGAATACGGTTCCAAACATACCGATGCGATCGCCACAGAAGATATAGAAGCAGCAGAAACTTTTTTATCCTTAGTGAATGCAGCCGGAGTTTATCATAATTGTTCTACCCGTTTCGCAGACGGTTTCCGTTACGGTTTCGGTGCAGAAGTCGGAATTAGCACCCAACAAATACCACCTCGCGGACCAGTTGGTTTAGAAGGCTTAGTAACGTATAAATATAAAATGACAGGTAACGGTCATGTAGCAAGTAGTTACACCGGCGAAGATGCAAAGCCTTTTCTGCACAAAGATTTATGATAGTGTTTATGAGTAGGGGTTTAGCAGTGCTAAACCCTTACGATGGATGTAGTTTTCCCCGTCAATGCGTAAGTCCTATTAATAAAGAAAAAGGCGAGAAATAAGTAAAATTACTCTTACTTCCCGCTTCACACATCACCTTGAGCATATTTTCGATTGACAGACTTTGGATAGTAATTACAGCACCCTGAACTAAGCTAAGTAAACTTATTAATTTGAATAATAAATTAGAAAAAGTCCTACTGGTTGCCAGTTTGGCAAGGTGGAGATAATTTAATGATAAATAATGGGTTTAGAAAGTGTAGTGATGTTTGAATTGCGTTAAATACAGATTTTATAGGCGTATTAGATTAATAGGTAGGTGATGATTTCACATTGTTGGAGACGTAGCAGTGCTACGTCTCTACATGGATTTCGCGTTTAACTAGATAATTTATCCGCCGTAATTCCACTCGGTTGTTTCGAGTAAGAGTTGCTTTCCTTCGCGGTGAACCCCAGCAGCAATAACTTCACCGACGTAAACGGTATGATCGCCTTTATCTACATTACCGACAACTCGACATTCGATATATCCCAAGGAGTCAGAAATAATCGGACATCCGGTTTCTTCACCAAGGTGAAAATCTACATCTTCAAACTTATTACCAACGCGACGCATGGGTTTAAAGAATTTTTCTGCTAAATCTTTTTGTGTATCTTCCAAGAAACTGATCGCGAATACCCCACTTTTTTCAATCATTTGATGGGATATAGAATCACCTTTGACACAATTTACAACTAAAGGTGGCTTAAACGAAGCCTGCATCAACCAGCTAGCAGTAAAACCATTAACTTCTTCTCCATCCTTAACCCCACAGATATATAACCCGTGAGGAATCTTCCGTAACATCGTTTTCTTAGCTTGTTCGTCTAACATGAGTTTATTTACCTATTTTTTCTCTACTTTTCAGTTTATCGAAGAGTGGGGAATTGGGAATGGGGAATAGATAATTGGTAATTGGGAATGGGGAATGGGGAATAGGTAATTGGGAATGGGTTAAAGATTAAAGGTCAAAGTTTTAATAACTTTTAACTCCTCACTCCTCATTCCTAACTTTTTCTTCTCCCCCCATCTCCCTCCTCACTTGGGACGAAACAAATGCGAATGCTCTGGGTGATACAATCGCGATCGCGCTGTGGCTTTACCAAGTGCGGGGCTGATAATATAAAGCGTGGTGCGAATTAGTTTTTCTTTGTGGGTGTATTCTGCGATTTGGTTGAGCGGAACTACGAAGATTTTTTCATCGTGCCAACCTACCCGAAAACAAATTGCTACAGGGGTTTCGGGGGGATAATGTTCTAACAGTTTAGCTTGGGAATCTTCAACGTGACGAGCGCTTAAATACAGGCAAAGACTAGCTTGATGTGCTGCTAGGGTCGCTAATTCTTCCTTTGGGGGTACTTGCGTCCGTCCGCTAATCCGAGTCAGTATAATAGTTTGCACCAAACCCGGAACCGTAAGCTCTACATTTAACTTAGCTGCTGCTGCTTGGAAAGCGCTGATACCGGGGATTACCTCAAAAGGAACCTCAGCTTCGGCAAGTAGCTGCATTTGTTCGTGGATAGCGCTATAAAGGCTGGGGTCTCCCGAATGTAAACGCACAACCGATTTGCGATCGCGCACAATATCTATCATCATCGGCACAATTTCTTCCAACGTTTTGGAAGCAGTACGAATGATTTGGGCATCTTCACGACAGAAATCTAATATCTCAGGGGGGACTAGAGAGTCTGCAAATAAAACTACATCGGCTTTCTCAAGCAGCTTTTGCGCCCGAATCGTTAATAGATCGGGGTCGCCAGGACCAGCACCCACAATATAAACCGCCGGTTTCAGTTGAAGATTTGATTTTTCTTCACACAAAACACTAGTATTTTCACGCATAAAAAACAGGCTATACTTCCTCTTTAAAAGTTTTTTCAGAAATTTCTCGGTATCTTTCCGGATTCGACCCCTATATATAGAAATATTGATTGGTAGATGCACCCTGGTTAAGCCCTAGAGAAAACTCTGGGGCATTTTTTATTTTAGATTTTAGATTTTGGATTAAAAGGTTAGGAATGGGTAATTGGTAATTGGTAATTGGTAATTGGTAATTATCCCCTTGTCCCCCCATCTCCCAATCTCCCAATCTCCCCATCCCCCAATCTCCCTACCTCATCCTCTCTTCAACTGGGGTAGAAACGACATCAGGTAAGGGACGTTTCCTAAAATAAAGCCACCATAAACCAGTTAATCCGATCGCTATTTCCACTAAACTTACTATCTGAGCGATTCTTAAGGGACCGAGCATTAAACTATCCAAGCGCAGACCTTCAATCCAAACGCGCCCTAAGCTGTAACACACTAAATAAACCAAGAATATCGTACCTGTTTTTAAGGAAAGCTTTCCCTGCAAGCCTCGAAAAAATAATATCATCAACAAGGCGAATACCATGACATTCCACAAGGATTCGTAAAGGAATGTGGGATGGAAAAAACTTTCATTTATAAATTGTGCCGGACGGGGGTAAATTTTTGATCCGTCAACAAGAGTAATTTCACGGGGAATATAAAGCTTCCAAGGCAAATTAGTCGGTTTTCCAAAGGCTTCGGAGTTGAAGAAATTTCCCCAGCGTCCAATAGCCTGCCCTAAAATCAGCGAAGGAGCCACTAAGTCTGCTAATTGCCAAAATGAGACTTTTTTTACTTTGGCAAAGATTAAAGCGACTATTAGCCCACCGAGAATCGCTCCATGAATAGCAATACCACCTTTCCAAATAGCGAAAATATCCCAAGGACGCTGGACATATTCTTGCCATTGAAATAAAACGTAATATATTCTGGCGGCTGGAATTGCGCCGATTACCAACCAAATAGATAAATCACTTAACAAATCGGGATTAACATTACGACGCTTTGCCAAATATTGAGAAAGAGTAACACCAATCAATACCGCTGAGGCAATTAATAAACCATACCAGCGGATAGTTAATGGGCCTAACTTTACTAAGATTGGACCCGGAGAAGTAAACACAAACGCGAAGGGCAAGTAGGAAATATCCAGTGCCATATGAAATACCCTAACTTTACTATTGCACTAATACTGTGACATACTCCCACAATTCTGGAAAAAGCGGTGGCGAGAAGAAAGAGTTAGGAGTGAGGAGTGAGGAGTTAGGAGTCAAGCAACTTGTAGTGTCCGCCGAACAGTTCCCTTGCTACTTTATATCCAATTCCCAATTCCCAATTCCCAATTCCCAATTCCCAATTCCCAATTGTTAACTAGTTACTATTTACTGAGAATTATAGTCTGGTATTATGAGAAATTAAATTGTCGGTAGTATAAAAATAGAACAAGATTTAAGCAATAATTCTGAGATGATGCCAGTAGGCTAATTGGGAAATATTAGCAAATAACTATTCTTGTTTGGATTTAATTTACTGATACCAAGGGTGCAATGTAGAAGTTAAATTACACACACAACCTTTGGCTAGTTGTTATGCAAAAACGTTTGACACAAAAACAAGTTTCTCAAATTGTCGCGGAAGTTGAGCGTTTGTCTCAACGACGACAATCGGAAATTGAAGTGGAAGAGTTACAGCAAATTTTACAAGAGTTGAATTTACCCGATGATTTGCTCGATGAAGCTGTAATGCAGGTTTATCGCAAGCAAGCTTTGGATAAGCAGAAA
This sequence comes from Rivularia sp. UHCC 0363, assembly GCF_034931125.1. Taxonomy (NCBI): domain Bacteria; kingdom Bacillati; phylum Cyanobacteriota; class Cyanophyceae; order Nostocales; family Rivulariaceae; genus Rivularia; species Rivularia sp. UHCC 0363. The sequence continues at coordinate 22,208 of NZ_JAYGHM010000080.1, forward strand.
AAACGTAATACTTGGATCGTTGGGGGTGTAGTCGCGGTGGTAATGAGCGTAGGTGCAGCTACATTTTTTGTGCAGCAACAGCATTACTCCGCGCTTAAACGTATTAGTGTTTATCAAAGTCTTGTTGGTCTGAGACTTGATGATTCTGCAAATGTAGAAGAAATAAAGCGCCAAAATAGCCCGGAAGTATTTTATAATGTTACTCTTGAAAATGCTCCGGTCGGAAAACAGTTAGAGTTAGGCTGTAATTGGCTCGATCCTAGCCGAAAAATTGCTCATCAAAACAATTGGAAAACTAAAGCGATCGCTAAAGAAGTATGGAATACTCATTGTCGCTATCAATTTAACGAAAATGTTCCTAGTGGTAATTGGATTGTACAGATGACTTTAGGTGATGAGGTAATTACTAGTAATCAGTTTGTTGTTAAATAAAATTGGGCATTGGGAATTGGGCATTGATAATTGAAAGAGATTGTAGGTTATTGGGGTTGTGGTAATTTATCTGAATCAGAAACTCTTTTAAGTAAGGTGTTTAGTAAAGCATCTATCGGGAGTTTGCAAAAGTTTAGCTATCAATTTAACGATTGTGTTGCCGAAGTTACTGGATGGAATTTTACAGATAATCCTTCTATTAATGACGAAGACATTGTTAAAAAGAACAATTTTTGTCAGGTTTTACTTTCTGCTGCTGGGATTTATGAGCTACCGGATGCAGCAATCAAGTTTGAAAGTGAGCGCTTAATTTTAAGTAGAGATAGAATAGGTCGCGTACCTTTATACTGGTTTCGTCAACAGCAGATAATTTGGTTTGCTTCGCGTTTACAGTTGTTATTACCTGTTTTAGATTCGCCACAAGTCAGTATTCCAGGTTTTTACGGCTACAATTGTTTTTCCTATGTACCGACTCCTTTAACTCCTATAGAAAATGTTTTCACCGTACCCGCAGGATGTGAAGTTGTTTGGGAGATTAATCAAGATAGTAAAATCGAAAACTCACAAACCAATAAAATCCAAAATCGATATGAGTGGAAAGAAACCAAAAATTTAATTCGGGATGAAACTGAAGCAGTATCGCAATTACAAGCTTTACTAAGAAATTCTATTCAACGTCAAATTAGTAATTTACCTAACTCGGAGGTAGGAGTATTTCTTTCTGGGGGATTGGATTCGTCAGTTATCGCGGCTTTGTTAGTGGAAGCTGGGGTAAAGGTGAAAGCATATGCTTTAAATTTCGGTGAATATGGAGTTTCCGAATTACCTTTTGCTGAAACTGTCGCCGCACATTTACAGATTCCCTTGGTAAAAGTTGATGCAACACCGAAACGAATTAAGTCAGCAATTATCGCTACCGTCAAAGCTTTAGATTTACCTTTTGGTGATGGGGTGACGGTACCAATATATTTACTGTGTGAAGCCGCATCAAAGGAAATATCGGTGATTTTTAATGGTGAAGGAGGAGACCAGTTATTTGCTGGATGGACGAATAAACCCTTAATAGCGGCTGGGATTTATAATTCCGAGGATTTTAATCAACAATACCTGCGGACTTATCATCGGCTTTATGGTTATGAAACGCAATGTTTTCAACCACAGCTATTAAGTCAAATTGAAAACATTAATCCAGAAAAGTGGATTACATCAGCATTAAATCCAGAATTTACTCATAATATTTTAGCAAGATTACGACGTGCCAGCTTGATGCTTAAAGGCGCACAAAACATTCATCCGAGAGCGACTAATTTAGGGAAAGCATTTGATTTGAGAGTGCGATCGCCATTTTGCGATTTACAGTTAGCTGAGTGGAGTTTTACACTTTCAGGAGAACTTTGTTTGCAGGGTAATACGGAAAAATACATCCTCAAACGTGCCGTTGAATCATGGCTTCCCTCTGAAATTATTTGGCGAGAAAAACGCGGTATGGGTGTACCTTTAAATAATTGGTGTTTGGGTGAGTTGTGGGGTGAAGTTAGTAAAAGGTTGAATACGGGTATTTTGAATTTTGAAGGACGCTATCAACAAGATATTATTATTAAGATTTTAGCTGGTGAAATCGGTGGACAAATTCGTCAGCGTCGTATTGGTGAAGTTTTATGGTTACTTTTGATGTGGGAATTATGGAGAGTTGAAGTATTAGGAGAGAAAGCACAAGGGAAGTGTTTTGATTATCGGTTGTTGGGGTCGAGGATTTTGCAGAGGTTTGGGAAGTAATTGGAAAAAAATCTTTTTTTGACTTGCAAATGTCTATAAAACCCATTTGATATCTTTACCTTCTCCGGTATAATAATTCAAGAAGCCGGTTATCAAATACAAATTTATTTCCAAAGAGTGCGATCGCCCAGCACCGAACTAATTAAAGAAAATGCTCTATTCAAGCAGTTTGACAGACAAAGAGTGGGAAATTATTGAACCTTTGTTACCAAAAAAGAAAAGAACCCGCACTCCCAACATGAAGTAAGAGATATATTAAACAGACTCTTATATGGCATTTCCCGTTTCGTTCTACTGCGAATTGTAAAAAGCAAAGTAATTAAAGGATTTCTATTTTTAGAACATTTCTGATTTTTTCAGTACCACCCTGATAAGTTGCCGCACAGTAACAAACATCGTCTGTAACTGATTCAAATTCTCTAAGTGTAATATCTTTATACGCCCAATCATCACCAATATTATCCTTCCTTCCAGTAAAACGTAATGTTAAATTTCCTCTTTTTTTATTAATTATTTTCATCTTTATTACAGGCAATGAAAATAAACTAAAAATAGCTCATATACCTGTCTTGAATCATTGTTAAACTTTGAATATAGTAAAACTTATTATTTACAAAAGTAAAATTAATAATATGAACGCTCACAAAATCGAAACAGTTCTAAATGAAGATGGAACTTTAACATTACGAGGATTACCTTTTCATGCTGGAGATGCCGTAGAGGTAATTATTCTTAAAACTTCTATTACCAAACAAAAATCAGCATCGGAATCTCAAGATAAAAACAATGCTTATCCTTTAGAAGGTAAAGTAATACATTACGATAACCCAACAGAACCCGTCGCTTTAGAAGAATGGGAATTTCTGCAATGATTGTACTCGACACTCATATTTGGGTTTGGTGGATTGATAACAACCAGCGACTTACCATAAAACATCGGCAGTGGATACAAAAATATCAGCCTCAAGGTTTAGGAGTTAGTATCGTTTCTTGTTGGGAAGTTGCCAAATTAGTAGAAAAAAATCGGCTTACTTTTTCTTGTTCGCTTAGTGAATGGTTGGAAGAAGCTTTGGCTTATCCGGGTGTACAGCTATTAGATTTGACTCTTCCGATAGTAGTTGATTCAACACAGTTAAGCGGATTTCATAACGACCCTTTTGACCAAATGATTGTAGCTACATCTAGGATTTCTCAGTGTCCTTTATTAACTGCTGATACAAAAATTCTTAGCTATTCTGGTGTCACAACGCTTCAATAAAAGTACCAGTTATAATCATTTTTTTAATCCAGACGCTACGAATATACATAGATTATTAGTAAAAAATTCATAAAAATCTTGTGAGTTAGGCATCCCGGAGCGCTTTAATTCCAAACATTATGGTGTGTTACGGCTATTTAACTTTCAATCAATAACCACATCTCTTCAAGCCGTAACCCACCCTACAAATACAATTTAATTAATATAAGTGAATTTTTCCAGAATATTAGTATAAAATGCCTTCGTGAATAACTAATTTTATTCCGAGGTAAAAATTTAATGCCCCATGCTCAATGCTCTATTGCCCATAATATAGCAAAAGAAATCCTTTCAATTTACAATTCCCCTCTATACGTTTATCAAGGTGATATCTTACGTCAAACAATCGATCGCATTACTAAATCAATTCCCTATCCCCACACAAAATTCCACTTTGCTAGCGTTACGAATGGCAATGTTTCATTATTACAAATATTTAATAATTGCGGTTGGGGAATTCATGCGAATACTCCAGGTGATATTTATTTAGCATTAAAAGCTGGATTTTCTCCAGAAAAGATTGTTTACAGCGGTAGCAATCTTAGTGCTGAGGAAATGGCAGAGTTATTAAATTGGGGAATTACAACTTTTAATTTAGATAGCATTGCTCAGTTACAAGTTTTTTGCGAAGTTTATCAATCTCAAAATAATAAAAACATTTGTAGTGCGAGCATCTTGCTCGCTAGAGACAAGATTAAAGAAATAAAATTAGGATTGCGGTTAAATTTACCGGAAATCACCGGGGATAGTCGTATTGGTGTCCGCCCAAATGAATTTATAGAAGCTGTAGAAGTTGCGATAAAAGTAAATTTAAAAGTTAGCGGATTGCACTTTTATCGCGGTACAGGGACTAATGCGACTAAAGCTTTTACACAAGTAATCAATAAAATTATAGAGACTGCCAAATTATTACCTGACTGGCAATATTTAGATTTTGGTGGCGGTTTTGGATATCCTTATCATCATAATGGAACTGCTTTTGATTGGGAAAGTTTTGGTAACGAAATTACCGATATATTGCTAAAGCTAGATCGAAAAATTAATTTAATTATTGAACCAGGAAGGGCTGCAATTGCCGGTTGTGCAACTCTTCTTGCTCAAGTTGTTTCTGTTAAATGGCAGCAAGATAAACAAATTATTGGCGTTAATACCACCGTTGCTAATTTATCTGTACCATCTGTGCATGGAGGTTATCGCGAAATTGTTAGTTGGAAATCGGGAAAATCATATCTTACAGATGTCTGTGGTAACACAACTTATTCCCGCGATTATTTAGGCAAAAACTGTCAACTTCCAAAGTTAGAAATTGGAGATATTGTAGCTATCTTAGATGTCGGTGCTTACGGTTATGCAATGTCTTCCCATTTCTTACATCGTCCCCGTCCTGCTGAGGTTTTATTAGATAATCATAACCATAAGTTAATCCGCCGCAGAGAAGATTACGATATCTTGTTATATAACCAAATCTTTAGTTAAAAATTAAGTTAAAGGAAAAATTAATGAAATGCGTTAATTGCGGAGTTGATAATAATTTAAAGGACAGAACTGCGAACCAAGGAAGGTGTACAAATTGCAATCATACCTTTGCTTTTGAACCAACAAGTAAGGAGGCTAAATATAAATTTACTGACCCATTTTTCAGCAATATCATTACAGATATTTCGGTAAATAATACCTTATATTTTACTCCTAAGCAATTCTTTTACGCTTTAGATAAGCGAGTATCGAAGAAATATAATCAAATGAATGGATGGAAAAGCTGTGGATGTTTTCTTATTTTTCCTGTAACTGTCATATTTACTGCTGGTATTTCATTGGTTATCGGATTAGCTATTATATTAATTAATTCTTATTTGCAAACTAAATCCACAGACAATAAACTTTCAGTTCGTAAAGAGAACGCCAAAGTTATTCAAATTAGCGGTATTGTAATATTGATAGTAGGTATTTTAGGTTCGCTTTCATATAATTCATTCCCTTTATTTATAATCAGCGTCATTTTAGGAATGCCGTTAATTTATTTAGGAACAATACAAAAAAAGCGTTTGAGAGATGCGGCTGAAATTGTCGGAATAAATCAAGATTTGTTTCAAGATTGGGTGAACCGCTGGCAACAAATTAACGGCACAATTACCAATATGTTGCCTTCTGCACGTCAACAAATTACACCAGCTACAATTAATCCTGATATCACCGCATACAGTTTTGATCGCGTTGTAGTTTGCGATCGCGCTGAAATTGCCCAGTTTCTAATAGCCAATAATTTCCATTTTGAAAACAACTGCGCTGTCCTAAGTATTACCGGATATCCCGAAAATATTTTCAGTACCGTTATGGAAATGTTACAACGTAATCCTAATTTAGAAGTTTACGCTTTACACAATGCTTCTCCGAGGGGTTTAAATTTAGTAAATCATCTCCGTACCAGCCCTAATTGGTTTTCTAATAGTAATATCACAATTTACGATTTAGGATTATTACCGCGTCAGTTTATGAAAAAATCTAAAGTATTTATCCAAAGTTCTGAAGAGTCTGGAAATGAGGCTAAAAATTTATCAATTGATGTCAAACAAAATTTAACCGAAGCAGAAATTGACTGGTTAGAGTCAGGTAAATTTGTCGAATTAGAATCTTTCAGTCCCAAAAAACTTTTAAGAGTTGTGACTCAAGGTATTGCTCAAAGTCGTCAATCTGGGGGTAATGATAATGCTTTGATTGGTGTTGATGACGATTACAATAGTGGTGGTGGGATGACATTTTTTGCTGTTGATAGTTTTGGATAATCAATTCTCGTTTCCCTCGTTATCTCTCGTTACAAGGTTCTACCTTGTAATGCATTTATTAGAGGCTCTGCCTCTTGATTTGACTGGAGGCAGAGCCTCAACTTATGCATTTCTAGGCAGAGCCTAGAAACGAGTTATTAGTTTATTCTCGTTACAAGGTTCTACCTTGTAATGCATTTATTAGAGGCTCTGCCTCTTAATTTAACTGGAGGCAGAGCCTCAACTTATGCATTTCTAGGCAGAGCCTAGAAACGAGTTAACGAGTTATTAGCTTTACAATTATAATTTTATGAAGTGTATAAATTGCGGTACCGATAATAATTATAAAGAGCGTGTTGCAAATTCTCGCCGTTGTAAGAATTGCTCTCAACGGTTTGTTTTTGAACCGAAAACAATGCTTGATGTAAGATTTACCGATAATTTTTTTGCTCAGTTAATTTCTGATCTTTCAGCAAATAATACTTTGAAGTTTACGGAACAACAGTTATTTTATCTTCTTAATAAACGGTTGATTAAAAACGCATCGACTTCATGTCTCTCATCGATTTTAACTTTCTGGGGTTTTATTTTCGCATCTATCGGAATTTTGTTTACTCGGAATACTTCAGGACTTATTATCATGAGTACTGGGATATTAATGCTATTTGGTGGAACGGCTATATATACTTATGAAAAAAATAAAAAGGTAAAAAAATTTCTTGTCACTCCTCAACAATTCCGAGTTTATCTAAATAACTGGCAATCGGTTAATCCTATTGATGGAATATTAACTTTATCGCAGCAACGTTTACCAAGCTCGATAAATTCCGATGTGACTGCATACAGTTTTGATCGCGTTGTTATTTGCGATCGCGCTGAGGTTGCGAATTTACTGATTGCTAACAACTTCCATTTTGAAAATAATTGCGCTGTATTAAGTATTGATGGATATCCCGCAAATATTTTTGATACCGTCATGCAAATGCTGCGTCGCAATCCCGATTTAAAAGTCTACGTTTTGCACGATGCTTCTCCCAAGGGTGTTAGTGTTGTTAATACTTTGAGTAATAATCCCGATTGGTTTTCAAATACCAGCGTCACTATTAATGATGTAGGATTGCTACCACGTCAGATGTTTAATAATTCTAATATTTTTGTGCAAATTTCAGAAGATTTTGCAACAGCAGCGAAAGAATTACCGTTGGAAATAAAACAAAGTTTGACGGAGAAAGAAATTCAATGGTTGGAAGCAGGTAAATATGTTGAATTAGAATCTTTCACTCCGCAAAAAATTCTAAGAGTTATTACTCAAGGTATTTCTAAAAGTCGTCAATTCGATACTAGTAGTATTTTTGCTGATAACGGTGGTAGTGATTTCGGAAGTGGTAGTGATCCTTGCGATATTACAATATACGCTGACGATTGCTTTGGGTGATTCAATTTTGGATTTTGGATTATCTACCTCCCCTTCTGCACCTGCAACCAAATTTCTAAACTTACCAACAACCATAATTTGACACCATAACGCTGCCAAGCATCACCTCGATAATTTAACCATTGTTTAATTAAATCTTGGTTCAAATAAGGGGCAATTTCGGCATTTCTATTCAACAATAAACTTTTTGCGCGACGCTGCCAAAGATGTCTAAACCAATACTGTACGGGTACCATCATTCCGCTTTTAGGACGCTCGATAATTTCTCTAGGCAATACATCTAAAACAGCTTGTTTTAATACCGCTTTTTCTTGCGCCCCTGCTAGTTTATACTGTGGTGGTATCTGCATCGCCATTTCTACTATTCTGCGATCAAATAATGGCGATCGCCCTTCTAATTCATTCGCTACTGTCAGGTTATTAACTTTTGTTAATATGTGGTCTGCTCCTTTAAATTTGATGTTGATTGTCATTAACCGATTTAAGTAGCTTTCTTCCCCATGCAAATAATTTGCGAATACAAATGGTTTGTCTTTTACTGCTGCAAAAATTTCTGGTTTGAGGAGTTGGGGTAAATCAGAAGAACATTTTTTGAAAGAGTTAACATAATTTGTGACCAAGTTCTTTTCAGTATGATTAACCCCACCATAGAGCCGTTCTAATAACATTGGCTGATTTTTTGGTCCACCGAAACAGGGGTCGCCACCTTCTCCATTCAATACTGTATAGATATCTTGCCGCGCTATCTTTCCTAATAAATAGTTGGGAACTGTCAAAGGGTCGCCGATAGGGTCATCTAAATAAGACATAGTTAACGGTAGCTTATCCCACATATCCGAGGCGGTAATTTCTAGGATATGATGCTGAGTTTTGCAGTGTTGTGCGACTAAACCGGAAAACTCTAACTCCGACGGACAATTTTCGCCGAAATGAATTGAGTAGGTGTGTACGGGATGATTGTGGAACTTCGCAGCTAATGCGGTCATACAGCTAGAATCTAAACCCCCAGATAAATAAACTCCTACAGCATCCACAGGTAAAGATTCCTGCACAACTCGATCTAAAAGCGTTCTCAACTGCTTTCCGTGCCAAATTAAGCTTTCTTCGGCATTTTGAATATCTTCCCGTGGTTCCCAAAACAGCTTTTGACTGACGTAATTAATTGTTTCTCCAGATGATTCCATTTGCAAAACCATCCCCACAGACAATTCACGCACGTTTTGCCAAAGGGTTTGTTCTCCGGGAACGAAAGCACAGCAAAGATAATCTCGCAAAGCAACTAAATCTAATTGTCGAGTATGAAAAGGTAAAAGCGTTGCTAAACGAGGAGCGATCGCACAGCTTTTCCCATAGCTACTGTAATAAATAGTCCGGCACCCAACGCCATCTCTAGCTAAATATACTTCCCTTTGTGAGTTATCCCAAACACATAGCGAGAACATTCCTTCTAATAAGTTGAGACATTCTTTACCTTTGATTTCCCAAAGATGCGCGACTAATTCTTGATCGGTATATTCTTTATTTGAATGTAAATTTTGCAGCAATTGAGAGCGGTTGCTTAACCAAACATCTCCAACTATAATAAAACGCCCATTTTTACTTTTTACAGCTTCAGCATTGACTACAAAAAACTCCTCGCACGAGTAAGTAACATCATAATTGCTAGCATCTAACCGTCCCAAAATCACAAACCAATTTGGCACGGCTCTAATATCAGGAATTTGTGTTTTATTCCGCAAACTAGGGAATTTCATGACGGTTTAAAACTATAGATTAAGAATTGAAAATAAAAATACCGCAAAACTGACATAAAGTATTTGACATTTGCTATAGATAAAAATAGTATATTTTGATGCGAATTCAGAGATAATAGATAAATCAATTACATTTATAATCTTACAACTATTCCTGTAACTTTAAACACATTGCCCTTAATAGAGAAATACTTCAATATAATTACTGAACCTTGAAACTTATACCAGTGTGATGATTGCTATTTATCCCGGCAGTTTTGATCCCGTAACCTTGGGACATCTTGACATTATTGAACGTGGTAGTCGGCTATTTTCACGAGTTATTGTTGCTGTATTACGCAATCCGAACAAAACTCCATTGTTCAGCGTGCAACAACGTTTAGAACAAATACGTCAATCTACCACACACTTAGATAATGTAGAAGTAGATGGCTTTGAAGGTTTAACAGTCGAGTATGCCCAAATCAATAAAGCACAAGTTTTGCTCAGGGGTTTACGGGCAATTTCCGACTTTGAAGTTGAACTGCAAATGGCACACACCAATAAAACTCTTTCCACCGAAATAGAAACTGTTTTTTTAGCGACATCAAATGAATATAGTTTTTTAAGTAGTAGTGTGGTAAAAGAGATTGCAAGGTTTGGTGGTTCTATCGATCATCTCGTTCCCCCTCACGTTGCTTTGGATACATACAAATGCTTCACCCACAACCAAACGGTATCGAACCCAATCAAAACGGAAGTAGTCCCCCCGCTCAACATTCCCAATCGGGAAGTGTAGATATTCAGCAGGAACTCAACCGTTTAGAAGAAATAATTCTCACCAGTTTTCGCGTCCCCTTGACGCGACGTACTCTGGTAGATGAAGAAAAGTTACTCGAACAGCTTGATTTTATCCGCTTATCTTTACCAGATGCTTTCCAACAAGCAGTTTTAATTATTCAGCACAAAGAAGAAATTCTTTTAGAAGCCGAAGCATATGGACAGCAGATGGTAGAAGCAGCACAAGCGAAAAGAGCGCAAGTGTTGAACGAAAGCGATATTATTAGACAAGCCGAACAGCAAACACAATTGTTGAGCCGACAAGTTCAGCAAGAATGCGAGCAAATGATGCAAGAAACTGTTGATGAAATCGACCGTAAGCGTCGTGCTTGTCAGCAAGAAATCGAAGAAATGCGTCGTTTAGCGATGGAAGAAGCCGAACAAATTGCTCAAGGTGCAGACCAATATGCAGATAATGTTTTAGAACATATGGAGCAAGAACTTAACGAATCGTTAAAGATTATTCGTAACGGTAGACAGCAGCTTTATCCAGAAACGCAGCCATCCCAGCGCGGTTATCCCGTCAAAAATGGGAAAAAGAAGTAGGAGGCGATCGCAAAACATCAGCCGTGCATTTTTATTTATGAATTCAGAATTAAAAAATGTTTTATTTAGCCCAAGTTAATATTGGTGTAAATATTGCTTCTTTAATCGGATTACTTCAAATAATCTTCGGTTTATTTTACTTGGTATTCGCAATAGTTAAATTAATGCGAATTGGAATAGGACTTAATAATCTAGCTATAACTGTTTATATTATTCAATTAGTTATTATGCCAATTTTCTTACTATTATCAGGTATGATTTTAGTTTTGCAAGGTTGGCGATTAGATCCAATTTTACAGTTTCAGCAGATGATATTGTTTTTCTTGGTTACTTTATTAAGTTTGAAAGATATTTTGATTAATACAGTTGATAGAAATAGATAACTTCTATTAATTTTCTGATAATTCTTGACCATCAGCTTCCAAATACTCAAAATTTGGATAATCGAAAATAGGAGCTTTGGTAGAAGTGATACCCGCAGCATCTAAATGATCTTTCATTTCTCCTGTAAAAGCTGCCATTAAACCATTATATTGGCGAATAGTTTCTGCAAGTTCTTCTATACTTCGGTTATCCCAATAGCCAGATTCATCACTCACATCGCAAGTAATTCCTAACTCACAAGCAGCATCGAGCATTTTCACAATCAACAAATGACATTTGAGAAAATTCTCTAGACCTCCATATTCCGGATTACTCGCATATTGAGTTTTACAAAAACCAGTCCACGACCAATCATTAATATCTTGAACTTCCGAATGAGTAGCTAAACCAAAAATAGGAGTTTCAGAACCATCTCCCGGAAGCGAATCAAAACCAATAATATAAGTAGGATCTTTCCAGGAAAAGCCATCCTTAGCAACTTGCACTGGTTTTAATGCCCTAATTTTAATAAAAACATAGGGGTCATCAACATCATGTTTATCAAAATAACAATCATCCCCAGCGATTTCTACTAAATCATCAACATTTTTGAAAGGTAATTTTAGGGCTAACTTATGTAGAGCAACAACTTTTTCCCTTGCTTTGTCAATAGTTGCATTATTTAAACTAAACGAGTAATGAATTGTTAATCCCATAGTTTTAGCTCATCAACTTTGTCTAACTTATGTTATGCAGCTTTGACGGATAATTCTGCTTCAGTTCTTTAATATACTCCACTTCCTGCGTCATACGATGCTCAATTTCTTCTTTATTATCAAAGTAGTAAGCCATTGCTGCATATACTGAACCCAAAGACAGGTTATACTTTGGGGCTATTTCTATTAGAGAATATCCCATTTTCAAATGCATTACTGCTATATCTTCTACCGCAATCCTTGTACCAGCAATGCGAGGTTTACCGTTACGCACTGAAGGTGTAATTTCGATATGTTCTGTACTGACTGTCTGCATAGCTTTCAATCTTTAATAGGAATTAGCTGTGATTTCAACTGAGTGGGGGTTTGTATACTAACTGGACTTGTAGGTTCGTTTCAATCCCTAATAGGGATTAATTATAATTTCAACCTCTCCTAATAATTTTTTAGTTAGTCGTCAGGGGTGGTTGGGTCGATGGAGGGTATTATCCCTCGCACCTCCCATTTCAATCTGGACGTGCGCCTTTAGGTGCATCCAGCTTTCGACAAAATAAGGCAGCAGCCTTAGCAAAAATGGATTAAATTGTGGCATGATTTATGTACAGCCAAAAAATTTTTAGATGTCCAGTTATCATGATTTCCGTCAACATGATGTAGATGAACTTTTTCACCATCTACAAAGCTGAGTCCACAATGTCCACATTTATGGTTTTGCCTAATTAAGGTTTTGGAAGTAACACCATCATATAACTTGGATTGAC
>NZ_JAYGHM010000081.1:0-34150 GCF_034931125.1 Rivularia sp. UHCC 0363
GTGAAATTGTTCGCCGCTTGAATAAATTTTTAAAAATTAGCGCGTTCATCCCAACTACAAACCAAAAAAAGTCTTTGCAACCCCAAAGTAAGGAAGAAGTTCCTTCAAAACAGGTTGAATATTTCCCCACAATGTCTTGCCAGATTCCACCGTTTTACTAGCAGTTTCTATCGTTTGTGCCATACGTTTCAGGTTTCCTGCTGCTAACTGTTTATCCGGTTCGGTTGCTTGAGTTTCTTCCTTTGCTGCACCAAGATATCTTAATGATTTTTCCTTATCCGCTTCTGGTAATTCGGGTGTGGATTTTAATAACTCTTCAATCTGCGCCAGCATTTGGATAACATCGGCTTGGGTAAGTTGTTTTTCATTCGCTTGATTAACATTAGCTTCCATTTGCTGATTGCTGCTATCTCTAGCTATTTGTAAATTACTGCCATCAACATTACCGATGCTGATACTTTGAGAATCTCCATTAGGATTATTTGTCATTGTTCTTACCTGTTCTATTTGTGTATTTGAATAAAAACTAGGACGTTCTAAAGCCGTCATCACCATGTTTTCTAAACGGTGAATTTGATTATCTTTTTCTGCTAAAAGTAATTGAATTTCCCTTTCTGGTAAACCTTTAATTTGATTATAAGTTTCAAAATATTGACCGCTTAATTCAGATTTATCAGCTTCCGGTGCGGTTTTAGCGCGGAGTAAAAATTTATCTTCTCCTCTTTTCTCCATCGCGACAATTTCTAATTCCGCATCGGGGTTCTTTTCTGCTAATTCTTTAAATGATATAGCTATCGCGCGGGGGTCAACACCTTGGTTATGATAAAGGTCGAGGGTGTCAAATATTGGCTGGATAAAATCAGCAAAATCCCCATCAGAAAAACTTTCTTCCCAATTATCAGGTTTACGTCTGGGAATAAATCTGTGTTGGTGATTGGGTATGAAATCAAAATACTGGTGTTGGGTTACGACGCAATATCAATTATTGGTTAATGATTAAATATTTTTGTGCGTCTAACCCAACCTACTACTTAAATTATTAGTTCGTAGGTTGGGTTGAACAAAGTGTAAGCGGAGCGTTCTCGCAGAGTAACCCAACACAATTTGAAAAACTCAACGAAATAATTCAAATGAAAATAAATATTAAACATCTAACGAAACAATTCGCTTCATCTCTGTGTTGGCAATTGCGTATGAAATCAAAATACTGGTGTTGGGTTACGACGCAATATAAATTATTGGTTAATGATTAAATATTGTCGTGCGTCTAACCCAACCTACTGCTAGGTATCCCCCACCAAATTTTTCCGTTTACCCCACAACATAAAGGAGACGTTGCACTGCAACGTCTCTACATCAATAATTCATAAAAATTATTCATTCACTAAATAACCCACAATCAGTTATTATGAGCGAATAAATTAGCTTATATCATCACACTTTTCTGTTCAATATTCCCCGCCAAATTGATGCAAACACAACAAAAATCGGCGCAAAAGCCCAGCATTCGTCCTCAAAATCCTAATTTCTCTTCAGGTCCCTGTTCTAAGCGTCCTGGTTGGTCTTTGGAAGCGTTAAATGATGCAACTATAGGTCGATCGCACCGTTCTAAGTTAGGTAAGGCAAAGTTAGCGGAAGTCATTGAGTTATCTAAGGAAATTCTTCAAGTTCCTGATGATTATCGATTGGGTATTGTCCCCGCTTCGGATACGGGTGCGGTGGAAATGGCGATGTGGACTATGTTAGGACAACGCGGTGTTGATGTTTTGGCATGGGAAAGTTTTGGTAAGGGTTGGGTAACTGATGCAGTTAAGCAGTTGAAGTTACAAGATATCAATACTTATGAAGCCGATTATGGGCAAATTCCCGATTTATCGGTAGTTGATTGCGATCGCGATGTGGTATTTACCTGGAACGGTACGACTTCTGGGGTAAAAGTTGCTAATGGTGATTGGATTAAAGATGACCGTCAGGGGTTGACCATTTGTGATGCAACTTCCGCCGTTTATGCGATGGAAATTCCTTGGCAAAAGATTGATGTTTTGACTTATTCCTGGCAGAAAGTCATGGGTGGTGAAGGCGCTCACGGTGTAATTATTTTATCACCAAGGGCGGTTGAAAGATTAGAAAGCTATACTCCAGATCGACCTTTACCAAAGATTTTTCGCTTAACTAAAGGTGGTAAATTAATTGAAGAAATCTTTGAAGGTTCGACAATTAATACCCCATCAATGCTGTGTGTAGAAGATGCAATTGATGGTTTGAAATGGGCGAAATCCATCGGTGGTTTATCGAAGTTAATTGAGCGTTCAAATAATAATTTACAAGTTTTAGAAGATTGGGTTGCTAAATCCGACTGGATTGATTTTCTAGTAGAAGATAAATCGATTCGTTCCAACACTTCTATTTGTTTGAAGATTGTTGACGAGTGGTATAAATCTTTATCAAAAGAAGAACAAGCAGCCAAAGCCAAAGAGTTAGTATCTTTGATGGCTAAAGAAAAAGTAGCTTACGATATCGGTTCTTATCGTGATGCACCTCCAGGTTTGCGGATTTGGGGTGGTGCGACGATAGAATCTAAGGATATGGAAGCTTTAACTCATTGGTTAGATTGGGGATTTGGTCAGTTGAAACAGTAGGATTTTTCGTTTGTACGGAAGATGGGGAGACGTAGCAGTGCTACGTCTCTACATTATTGGTTGGTAGGGAATTTAAGATATTTACAAACAGCTATTACACGGATGGTTTGCGCTTCAAAACCTACTGTGGGAAATTACTCAGAAATTCACAAAACTTCTTCCGGGTTATACCAACTTGAAACCGTATCATACTAGTAGTTACGGCGGAAAATGCTTCTTTAAGATATTGCAAACAATTTATGAAACTTAGCTTTTTGCAGCGATAAATATTTTTAAAATTCCTGACTATAGGGTGTGTTTGTAGAAAAACAAAAAACAGCGATGAGTAGGTGAAAGAGGAGAAATAAATGAAAGATTCTACAGCAGTTCCTTCAGATTTTTCGTTAGAAGAATGGATACATAATCCACTGAAAGATGCGGAAATTACACAAGATTTCTTAATACAAGATTGGATGGAAAACTCGGAAGATAAATCAAAATCATTCGATAAATTAGACCGAACTTATGAGGAAGTTGAGGAAATCTACGAAATCGAATGGGTGAATGAACAGTTAGGAGAACAAAAGGCTTTAACACTTAAGCAAAGAAAAATTTTAGGGAATCTCTACTATTATTGGAGGAGTTATAAAGACTCTAGAGAACAAGGTGGAGAAGTGTATAATCACGTACCATGTCGCACCAAAATACAAGGGCGATCGCCAGACGTTGCTTATATCACACCGCAGTTGCTCAAGCATTTTGGTGAACTTGAAGTGTTCCCTCAAAGTTTTCCATTGGTCGCTGAAGTTGCCTCTCCTACTGACTTAGCGGAAGAATTGATTGCTAAATCTCACGAATATTTGCGATCGGGAAGCGAAGAAGTTTGGTTAATTTTCCCCGAAAATCGTTGGATTATTATCATCACGGAAAATCAACGACTCGTATTCACTTCTGGGGATATAGTTTATACTCAAAGATTACTAAATGGCTTTAGCATTGGTGTTGATGAATTATTAGGATAAGGAAAATAAAGTTAGGAGTCAAGAGTCAAGAGTTAGGAGTTAGGAGTTAGGAGTTAGGAGTTAATAATTAATTAATTGAAAGTTATAAATATCTGTAAAAAGACTAACATTAACTTTCGATAAAAATGCTATTAATAGCCCACGCAGGTGGGCTTTGTTCTTGTAGCCCCACCCTTCGAGGGTGAGGGCATTATTTTCGATAAAAACGCGATTAATAGCCCACGCAGGTGGGCTTTGTTCTTGTAGCCCCACCCTTCGAGGGTGAGGGCATTATTTTTAACTCCCAACTCCCAAATATTACTTAAACCCCAAAATTTCCGAAACCGCTGCAACAATATCAAGATAAAAATTACCCTGTACTGCACGAAACAATTCAAATTTAGTATCAGGTGCGCCGAAAAACGGTCTTAAAAACCATCCTAACTGCATACCTACAAAGCCGTAAAGCAGCAACCAAGACCTCAAAATAGTTGTACGAGTACCCTTACCAACTTCATCTTGTTGAGAAAGTAACTGCATTCCATCGTAAAGAAATTTAACCCCAAATGAACCCGTAACACCGAAAATCAACACATTAAGTATTTTGAAAAATTGGTAAGAATCAGGTGTCGTAATTAGAAAGAATAACGCGACTGGTGCAAAGCTGAAAAGCAATACACTTATTACCGATACCGCAGTAAGTAATACTACAAAATGCTGTTGTAAACTGCTGCGAGAACCGAATAAAACGTTGAAAAAGAACAAAGTTGGAAAACAAATCATCAGCGACAACAAATAGAATGCAGGTAGCTTAATAGCGCTAGTTAATGCTTGCATCCAGCCGTGAGAAGCACCAACAATTGCCCCATAAATTGCAAAGAAAATAGAGCTAGAAACCAGTAGAGAATTAGTTTTACTTTGCAATCTAATTTCCTGACGAATTTCTTCTAGAAAGCTTTGTCTATCCCGCAATAGGCTTAATAGAACATTAAAATGTTTGTTCCCTTTAAATTCAGTTTTATTTTCCAGCATTTGATTATCTTGATTCATTGTTTTTATTTATTACAGGGATTATTAGAGATTTTATGAAAACTTAGATTATTAGCAGCTTAATTTTTAATCTAAAATCTAAAATCTAAAATCCAAAATTATATTTAACTAAATCCCAAAAGGTGAGCTAAAGATTGAATAATACTTAAATAAAAGTTGCCTTCTCTTTCACGAAATAATGTAAAAGGTGCTGTTGGAGTACCAAAAAACGGTCTGAGAGTCCATCCTAATTGACTACCAACAAAAGCATACAAAAACAACCACGATCGCAATATTTTACGACGTGTCTTACTATTCTCACCATCTTGTTCTAAAACCACTTTTGCAGCTTTGTACAAGGAAGAAACCCCGATAAATCCTGTAGCGGCAAAGATAATTACATTTAACAGAATTAAAAACTGATAATTACCAGTACTAAGCATGAAAAATAACGTTATCGGTGCAAAGCTAAATAATAAAACGCTCGTTACCGAAACCGCAGTTAAGACTAAAGCAAAATACTGACCAAAAGAACGTTTATCACCAAAAATTATGTTAGCGAAATACAAAGTAGGCAAACAAATTAACAACGTAATTAAATAAAGCGCCGGTAACTTTATAGCAGAAGATAAAGCCTGCATCCAGCTATGATAAGCACCGATGATTGCCCCATAGATAGCCAGAAACAACGAACTACAAACTAATAATGAAATTATTTTAGTTTGCAATCTCACCTTTTCGCGAATTTCTTCTAAAAAACCTTGCCGTTCTCGTAGGGAATTAGTTAATACAACAAAGTAATTATTAGCTATGGATTGCTTTTGCATAATTTGATGTGATAAATGTAATTTATTTTTATGGATAGGGAATAGGGAACAGTAAGAATAAATTAATAACTTTCAACTCTTAAGTAAGTGGATCAAACTAAATGTAAAACCTCACCTTGCCTCCTGCTTCCCTCTCCTTGATAAGGAGAGGGATTGAGGGTGAGGTTTTATCTTATATTTAATTGCGTTTACCTACTTAATTCCTAACTCCTCATTCCTCATAATCATTCCCAGAGCCATACTTCCAAGCATCAACCCAACGATGCCAATAATATTGATAGTTACTTGGTAGATTCTTTACCCACGGTTCTAACATTAGACTTACATAAAACAACACAGAGTAAACACCTAAGTTAATGTAATGTCTTGTCCAATCTATTAAAGTTATTAAACCAACCTGGGGAATAATTTTGATAATTAAACCTGGATGAGCTAAACTAGTTTTTAACAGCGTTTTTGTTAAACCTCCAAACTGCACCACGTCTTGTAAAAATGGTTTGAGTACTGGTTCTCCTAACTGTTGCATTTGAGCAAATACTGCTGATAACAACTCATTAATTTGATTTAGCTCAATTTTTTGATTTACATCCACACTCATCGCTTTTTGAAATAACCAAGTAACTGTTAAACTCGGTTGATATGGTTGCAGTAATGATAGCGATGTTGCTGATAATTGATTAGTTTGTAAAGCTTCATCAACAGCCAAAGTTAAACGCTTGAGATTTCGCATCATGGCCCCAAAACCACCAAAACTTAAAGGTGATTGATTCCCGCTACTATCACCGACTGGTAAAATGCGAGAGAATGGTGTTTTTAAAGGACTTTGACGATAGGAAGGGAAGAAACCAAACAACGCTCGTTTAAAGTCAAGCTGCTGTAATTTTACATCTTGATATTCTGGCATCAAGCGTAAATATTCTTCAAAAAATGCTTCTAAACCAATACGCTGCGGTTCTGCATCCATATAGGTAAACATATAAGTTGTTCTACCGTCTTTTGCAGGGAAAGCTTCCCAGAAGTACTGACACTGGTTTTTAATTTCAGTGAAAGATAACAACAAGTCCCCACTGTGGTTTTCCGGAAAACCTGAAGCACAAGTTCCCACGACCATACACAACGCATCCGGTTTGACTCCTTGACGTATTTGTTGGGTAATCGGTGAAAAGTTCCCCATAGCGTCAATTAATAATCTACTTTTAAACTGATTGTTTACCACTACTCCATCAGGATGCACTACTGCTTCAGTAAAAGGTTCATTTTCAAACAGCTTTCCTCCTCTTTCTAGAAATCGCTGTTTCAAAGTTTCGAGTAAATAAACTGGATATACACCGATATTAAGAACATTTTCTACCCACACTTCCGTACCCGCAGTAAAGCTAACTCTCGCTGGATTATACTCAGTTACTATTGCTTGATCTAACTCTTCAGAGGTAAGCAAATCTAATTCTAAAAGTACTTGTAATTCGTGACGAGATATATTCCATTCTTGTTCTCTACCTCGTAAAATTCCTCTTTCAATTACCGCAACTCGCAAACCTCGTGAAACGATCGCACAACCAATTAAAATACCTAAAGTACCCCCAGAAATCACAACATCCCAATCGACAATATTTAAAGTTTGGGGATTTTCTTTCACCACCATCGGTAGGGGTGCATTTCCCGATTTTAAGGATGTTAATATACTATCTGCGCGACGCAATCCCCCTAAGACATCACCTGGTAATTGCGACAAAACTTCCTGTGTTAAAGACATAGTTATGATTTGGACTAGTTTATCGAGGCTGTATATATTTAATTTTCTTACTTTTGATCGCAATTATGCGAAAATGCATCGCGCTTATTTTAAATATCGAGTGAAATTTGATAAATATATGCTTCTAACGGTGTTAACTTTGACCGCAAAACTCGATCTCTAATTAACATGACGTATAATTACTGAAAGATGTTGTTCAATATACAGTTTAAGAAAATTTCTCAAGATATTGTTCTATCTAAAGATTGCTAATTTCAACCAATGAACGACTTTGAGACCTTTGTTAACCTGCTTTTTTACTTTCAGTATTCTCAAATCTACTTTAAAAAAAATTTATTTTTTATGAGAACATATAAAGAAACAGTAAAGCTGAGCGGATAAAGGTGTAAGAAGAAACAAAAAAGATTATTGTAAAAAACGAACCAGTTAAAAATAATTTTCATGACTTTGATGCCTGTCTAAATAATATTAATTAAACAGTATTTTGATATTTATGAAAATAGCTTTTATCGTAGACAGATTTCCAGTTTTATCAGAAACTTTTGTAATCAACCAAATCACGGGATTGATTGATCGCGGACATGAAGTACATATTTATGGCAAGCAGACTGACGATAATAAACTGCATCCAGATGTGGAAAAGTATAAATTAATTGAACGCACCCGTTACTTACCTGAAATACCTAAAGATTATTTGTGGCGTTTATTTAATGTACTTTATTTGTTCGCGAAAAACTTTTCTAAATTTTATCCAGTTTTACTGCGTTCTTTGAATATTTTCAAGTACGGTAAACGAGCCGCTTCTTTAAGATTGTTTTACTCAAGTTTACCTTTTTTAAATGCACCTCAGTACGATATTATTCACTGTCAATTTGGCAGACAAGCAGTTTGCAAATTTGGTCCTTACACCTATGAGGGTGTAGTGTTGCGGGAGATTGGTGCAGTTACAGGAAAGTTAATTACTACTTTTCGTGGATACGATATCAGTTGGTACGTACAGAAGTATGGAGAAAGAGTTTACGACGAATTATTTGAAAAAGGAGATTTTTTCTATACCAATTGCGAATTTTTTAGACAGCGGGCAATTCAACTAGGATGCGATGCAAATAAAATTGTCGTTCACGGTTCGGGGATAGATTGCGATCGCTTTACATTCAAAGCTCGATATCCCGATGCTTCCGGCTTAATTCGGATTGCGACAACCGGACGTTTAATAGAAAAAAAAGGTATAGAATATGCGATTCGTGCAGTAGGTGAAGTTGTAAAAGTTTATCCTCATATTGAATTTAATATTATTGGTGATGGTGAGTTAAAAGAGCATTTTATTAACGTAATTAAAGAATTAGATATTGTTGACAAAGTTCATTTAAAAGGATGGAGAAATCAAAAAGAGATTATCTCTATTCTCGATCAAACTCATATTTTTGTTGCTCCCAGCGTCACGGCTAGCGACGGCAATCAAGACGCTCCAGTTAACACTTTAAAAGAAGCAATGGCAATGGGTTTACCAGTAATAGGAACCCTTCATGGTGGTATTCCCGAATTAGTTGAAGATGGGGTTTCTGGGTTTTTAGTTCCTGAGAGGGATGCATCAGCTATTGCTCGTAAATTAATTTATTTAATCGAGCATCCTGAAACTTGGCAACAAATGGGTTTATCCGGTCGCAAACAAGTAGAAACTCACTATGATATCAATAAACTCAACTCTGAATTAGTGGAAATATATCAACAGGTATCGGGTAATGATAATTTGCATTCATCAGTAGAAAAAACCCTCGTTTCTTCTACAAGTCCCAAATACATACAAGTAAGTCGGCACAAATAAACCCAAATCAAAATATAAATTAGCTTCAAACCTTGTCCCCATTCCCCATTCCTAATTACAATTTTCAACCCTGACCTACTTAAATATACAAATCAAGGATTAAAATATGAACTCCAAACCAGAAGTAACTATCATCGTTGCACCAAGAGAACGTTTCAGCTATACTCGCGAATCTTTAGAAAGTATTTACGAGCATACACAGGTACCATTCAAGTTAATTTATGTCGATGGGGGTTCACCTGCTCATATTAAGAATTACCTGGAAAATCAAGCCACCGAAAAGCAATTTCAAGTAATTCGTACCGAACACTACCTTTCTCCCAACCATGCAAGAAATCTTGGTTTGCGTCAAGTAGATACCAAGTATGTAGTTTTTATAGATAACGATGTGGTGGTTACTCCCGGTTGGTTAAAAGCTGCGGTAGATTGCGCGGAAGAAACCGATGCAGTCGTAGTTAGTCCGCTTGTCTGTCAATACTTACCGCTACACGAGGAAGTACATTGCGCTGGTGGTGAATCGGGAATCAAGGTAGAAAAAAGCGACAATACAACAAGAAGACGGATGATCGAAAAGATTTTCAAGCAAGGACGAAAAGTTGCAGATGTGCTTCCTAATTCCCAGCGTCAAGAAACCGGATTGGCGGAATTTCACTGTATGCTGGTACGCAGGTCAATCTTTGATCGAATCGGTTTGCTTGATGAAGGTCTGCTGAATACGAAAGAACACGTAGATTTATGTATCTTGGTCGCAGAAGCAGGTGGTAAGATTTATCTGGAGCCAGACTCTTTAGTTACTTACGTACCCGGACCACCTTTAGAATGGTCGGATGTCGGGTATTATATGTTGCGCTGGAGCGACGGTTGGGAAATGGCTAGTTTGAAAAGATTGCGCGAAAAGTGGAACTTGACCGAAGACCAGTATTTTAAAAATAAATATAAGCGGTTGGGATGGCGCAGAAAAATGACAATTATCGACCCCATCACTCAGAAACTCGGTTTCGGTAATCGGTTCTTATCCAAGGTAGCCGGTAAAGTATTAGGTAAAGCAGATAGAATGCTCAATAACTATATTACTAGCAGCTACGCTCGCAAACACCTGTCCCAGGACTCAAATCAAACTCCTCCCAATCAACCACCGAAGTCTGCAATTACAGCTTCATCGCAAAGTTAATTATCTAAAAAACTTCACACCGTCCTCCGTACACCCCTCTACTTACCAAGGAGAGGGGAAGGGGGTGAGGTTCCGAGATTAATTAAAAAAACTTTAAAACCAAGGGTGAAAATATTGGAAAAAAATAAATTTAAAAAATATCAACAATACGAAGTAATTTACACTCCAGAAAGTTTACTAAGACATCCTTCCAGATTATTTAAACAAATGTGGCTGGATTTATTAGGTTCTCGCGAACTAGCTTGGAGGCTGTTAGTAAGAGATATTAGCGCTCAATATCGTCAGTCATTTTTAGGAATAATTTGGGCTTTTATACCACCCATAGTTATGGCTGTTGGATTCACTCTTGCCAGTCAAGCTAAAGTGATTAATATTGGAGAAACTGATTTACCTTATCCAGCGTATGTCATGTTTAGTACCGCTTTATGGCAAACTTTTGTTGAAGCGATTAACGGTCCGGTAAAAGCCGTAACGGAAGCTAAGCCGATGCTAGCGAGAGTTAACTTTCCCAGAGAAGCATTAATATTAGCAAAATTAGGCGAAGTGTTTTTTAATTTTGCGATCAAATTAATATTAATTATAAGCTTATTTATTTGGTTTCGCGTTCCTATTACTTGGACGGTAATTTTAGCACCAGTTGCTTTGATTCATCTAATTTTTTTAGGTACCTTTATCGGTGTTTTACTATCACCTTTAGGAGTTTTATATCAAGATGTATCCAAAGGATTAAGTCTACTAACGAGTTTTTGGCTGTTTTTAACTCCTGTAGTTTATCCAGTTCCCACCGAAGGACTTTTCGGCAGTATAGTTAAGTTAAATCCCGTTACTCCCTTACTCGTAACAACGCGAGAACTTGCAACCACAGGAATCGTATCGGAACCCGTCGGATTTTGGATTGTTAGTATTATTGCTATAGTGGGATTATTTGTAACCTGGGTCGGTTTTCGTTTAGCAATGCCTTTTGTGGTGGAGAGAGTAAGTTCTTAAATTATGACTAGTTTAATAAACAGAAAAGTTGATACCCAGTCTGAAGAAAGTGAAGTTGTTATTTCAGTTAAAGACGTTTCTAAAAAGTTTTGTCGGGATTTAAAACGTTCTTTATTTTACGGTTTACAAGATATTGCAACTGAAGTTACGGGTGGAAAAAGAAATAGCGATAGTTTACGTAAAAACGAGTTTTGGGCGCTCAAAGATGTTAGCTTTCAACTCCACCGAGGGGAAGCTCTGGGGTTAGTGGGTTCTAATGGTGCGGGGAAAAGTACCATTTTACGAATTATCAGCGGTTTAATTAAACCCGATACTGGAACCGTAAAAGTAAGAGGTCGAGTTGCTCCTTTAATTGCATTGGGAGCCGGTTTTAATCCGATTTTATCGGGACGGGAAAATATTTACGCTAATATGTCAATTTTGGGTTTAGAAACCGCAGAAATTGAGAAAAGGTTTGACGAAGTTGTCGAATTTGCGGAAATTGCCGATGCGATCGATGCACCAGTTCAAACTTATAGTTCGGGGATGGCTGCACGATTGGGGTTTGCTTGCGCCGTTCACATCGAACCCGATATATTACTAATAGATGAAGTGCTGGCTGTAGGTGATATCAAATTTAAAATGAAGTGCCATCGCAAGCTATCGGAATTACGCAAAAAAGGTACGGCGTTTATATTAGTTACTCATAACTCCCATAGCATTTTAAATATATGCGAAACTTCTATTTTTTTGAAGAAAGGTCAGTTGCTTGCTTCTGGAGATACTGAAAAAGTAATTCGTACTTATGAAGAAGATTTGTGTTTGAGCGGTAAGGAAAATGCTTTGGGAAGAATGGTGATGCCACCTAAGCCAAGAGAAAAAAGCAACGGCTTAGATATCGTTTCGCTATGCTTTAAAGATGAAAAAGATAAACATTTAGAAAATTTATTTACTGGCGAACCAGCATATTTGAGTGTAGAATGTAAATCTTACGAGCATATTAATGGCGCTAATTTAGGTATGTTAGTTACGGCATTATCTGGAGGGGAAGGTCTAGTTTTATATATGACATCCGCTAGCGATAATACAGAATTAGAAATCCCCATAGGTAAATCTGAAATAAGGATGTATATACCCTACTGTTCGATGATTCCCGGCGTGTATAGCGCCAGAATCTACATTCGTAATGGTGTATATTCCTATGATATAGTTGAATCTTTTCGATTTACCGTTAAGACTAATATAACTATTAGTAGATGTCAATTTTATCAACCAAGAAAATGGCAGGTTGTACCTGGTGAGAGCAATATCTAATTGATTGATCGTAACTTTCGCAAAGTTGATAAATTATGAATATTCTATACCCATAGAAGGAAGACATTTGAGCGTCAAAGATGAGAAAAGAATGTAAGCGTAAATTAATTTATTGATTTAGAAAACTAAATTGTTTTTTCGTAATTATCTAATTAACAAAGTTGATTTAGATCTATAAAAAAACCTTTTGCTAACTACAATATTGATCTGACGGGTGTATTTCAAATGACCAATCCTTTACTGAGTATAATTATTCCGACCCATAATCGTCCTCAACTGGTAATTCGAGCAGTAAAAAGTGCTTTAGAGCAAACGATGGAGGATTTAGAGGTAATTGTTGTTGATGACGCTTCTCAAGTGACTCCAGAACTACCTCAAGACAGCAGAGTACGGATGATTAGACTACCTCAACCTAGCGGTGGGGCTGCGGCTCGTAATGTCGGTACCAAGGCAGCTTGCAGCCGTTGGATAACCTATTTAGATGATGATGATAGGCTTCTTCCCCATATGGCTAAAGTGTCGTTAAAGGCTTTATCGGAAAAGACTAAGAGTCCTGTAGCAGTTATTTCCGGCTTAGAAGTCGTTGATGCTCAAGGAAAAATATCCCACAAACGAATACCGCCAAAGTTACGCAAACAAGGTAATCATTTCTTTTTAGAAGAACTAGAACCAGGCTATTCATACAATACCAAACAGACCTTGGTAGTGGAGCGGAAAGTAATTGAACAGATTGGTGGTTGGGATGAAACATTTCGCTCGCGAGTTCATTCAGAACTATTTCTACGGCTAAATCCAGCCTGTTCTATCATCGGTCTACCCGTGATGACTTACCAGCTTACAGCCCATGAAGGAGCCAGAGTTTCGCGTGATGTCCAATTGCGTCAAGAAAGTTTCCAACGTTTGATCGGAAAGCATAAAAGTCTATTCAAAGCCCATTCTCAAATGTTTGCTCATTTTGTATACGACCAAGCTATTATGTCCCAGAAACTAAATCAACACAGTGCTGCAATTTCTAATTTATTATGGGCAATGCAAATAAACCCTGTTTACACCTGCAAACGATTAGCTAGACCTACTTATTACAGAATTTTCAAAAGGTTTCCAGTCGAATATACCTTATAGAATGGGTTATTATTGATACATTCCAAATTATCATGATATTTATCAATGTTATCTATGGGTGTATTTAGCAATTTTTCAACATATTTAATTCAGTATAAAAATGCAAAAGCTCGTTTCCATAATTATTCCCTGTTTCAATGCTCAGAGGTGGTTAGCAGAAGCAATTGATAGTTGTTTAGAACAAACTTACCGTCGTATCGAAATAATTGTAATCGATGATTGTTCCACCGATGATTCGATGGAAATTATTAAAAGCTATGGAGATAAAATAATTTGGGAACGTCTGACTGAAAAAAGGAATGGAAGCTATGCAAGGAATCGAGGCTTGGCTTTATCTAAAGGAGAATATATTCAGTTCTTGGATGCAGACGATTTTATTTTCCCGAAGAAAATAGAAAGACAAGTAAATTTCTTAGAAGAAACAGGAGCAGATGTTGTTTACGGTGATTGGAGATATCAAGGACATCAAGACGATGAGGTAATATTTCTCGATCAAATAGAAAAGCCTGGAACGCAAACAGATATTCTGCAATCTTTACTAGAAAATTGGTGGACTGCTGTCGCATCATTATTTTATCGCAGAACGGCTGTAGAGAAAAGCGGCGGATGGGATGAAAGTTTATCCGCAGCGCAAGATAGAGACTTTTTTATTTCAATAGTAATGAGCGGTGCAAAAGTTGTTTATCAACCGGGCTGTTATTCAATATATAGAAGATACGGTAACGTTACAGTCTCAACAGCTTCAAAACCGCGTTGGGTAGAAAATCACTTCAATGTTCTACAAAAAGTAGAAAAAAGACTTTCACAACAAAATAAGCAGATTCCAATTGATTATCGTCGTGCTTTAGCACAAGGTTATTTTGAATTAGCTAGAGATTATATTTACATAGATTACTCGCAGTACTTACTGTTGTTAAATAAATCTTTAACTCTTTGTCCCGACTTTAAACATAAAAGTTCAAGAACAATTTATAACTTAGTTCAAAATATTTTTGGATTTCGCTTGAGCGAACAATTGTTTCATCGTATATTGCTTTTACAAGCATTTATAAATTCTAAAATTGATGCCTCTACTTCAAAAAGAATCCAGTCAAATTCTACTGTTGATTGTGACAATGCCGATAATTGCGTAGTACAATAATCTTCACTCAGGATTAGGGAAACACCAATGGATAGAGGAAAAATAGTTGCCGTTATTACGGGTATATTTTCGATACTTTTAGCTGTTATTTACCTTGTAATAGTCCAAATCCTCGACTTTCGAGGGGAAATGAAACCAGCACCCATGAGTCAATTAGAAGCACCTTTAGTGGCTAATTTTGATGGGGAGACAAGGGGATGGGGAGATGGGGAGATGGGGAGACAAGGGGATGGGGAGATGGGGAGATGGGGAGACAAGGGACAAATAACTCCTAACTCCTAACTTTTAATATTTAATCCAAAATCCATTCACGAAGTGTGTCCGTTCATCGAAGATGTTCCCGTTCACCGCAAGGTGTCCCGTAGGGAAGGGTAGGACATAATCTAAAATCCAAAATCGAATAGCTTCCTATATTAACGATACAACCTCAAGCTCGTTGAATCCCGTTTGTTCGTCAAAGGTTCTGAAAAAAGCGAAATCATCCGCTATGCCGATCGCAATTTCGGCGGTAGTGTAGATAATGCAGCCATCACTGAGGTGTCCGCCAATAACTTTACCATGACGGTCGGCGATCGCGATGTGAAGATGTACCCCGGTGGTTGCGATCGTACCGTTGAGCGAAAGGATTTCAAATTTCTCGGTTAATACTGTATTATCGTCGCGATCGGCAAACCGAATTGTTGCTTGTTTCAAACTACCGATCGCACTTAAGATAAATCCTGCTTGAATATTTTGTTCGAGTGCAAAGTTTTTTAAACTTTTTCGTAAATCTGCATTTGATTTAAGTCTAATCGGAAACGCTTTCATCAGTTTTGAAAAATTTATAGTCAGGAATTGAATCCTTAATTAAATAGAACTACTTAAGCTCTTAGTTTACGCTTTTGATCGTACCATTTCAACTCGACTGAACTTACGCAATACCTAATCACCAATTGTTAAAGTAAATTTGACCTCCGAGGGGCTTGACCCCTTAATAATACTTTAGATACTCATTTGAACGTTATTTACTTGAAAATACCAGGACTTACGCAAAAGTGACGAAATTACGTCATTACGAGCGTTCATCGAAGATGTTCCCGGAGGGTAGCGACGTAATCTTCCTAGATGCTGGGATTGCTTCCCTACAATGCGTTCCGGTCGCAATGACAAATTCTGGTTGCGTAAGTTCTAAATACAATTATCTATAGAAATTCGGTTTCTTTATAAATTAGAAATATTCTCAGTAAGTTTACGGAAGCGTATACAATAAAACGTTTTTAGAATATACGCAAAAGCTTCTCGTTAATATTATCAGGATGCGACATATGGCAGAACTGCTGCCTCATTGCCAAAATCTCAAAGAACAAGTAGATTCTATCTTACAACTTTTGCAGCAAGAACCGTGTGCGGCTGCTTGTGACGTGACCCCAACTCAAACTTCTCTGAGGAAAGCAATCTCTCCCAAGTTTGAAATCGTGTTTGCGGGTGCGTTTAGTGCTGGTAAGTCAATGTTAATTAATGCGCTGTTGGAGCGGGAATTGCTTTACAGTGCAGAAGGACACGCTACTGGTACGGAATGCAAAATAGAGTACGCACATCCGGAGAATGAGCGAGTTGTTCTGACATTTTTAAGTGAAGTAGAAGTTCGAGAACAAGTTTTTTGTTTATGTGAACAGTTGTTACTCTGCAAAGTTGAGAATATTAATCAAGAAGATACGATTGAATTATTGCGTCAAGCGTGTGAAACTATCATCCAACAAGAAGGTGGTGAAAGTAAATCCGAACGTGCAAAGCAAGCAAAAGCCTTGATTTTATTATTGTCAGGGTATGTCGCAAATCGCCAGCATATCCATACGGTGAATAATGCGACTTATTCTATGGAAGAGTTTAACTTTAATAACCTTAAAGAAGCTGCTGGATATGCTCGTCGCGGAAGTAATAGCGCGGTTTTAAAGCGAATTGAATACTATTGCAATCATCCGTTATTAGAAGATGGCAACGTAATTATTGATACTCCCGGTATTGATGCTCCGGTGGAAAAAGATGCTCAGTTGACTTATACAAAAATTCAGCATCCCGATACTTCTGCGGTGGTCTGCGTCTTGAAACCCGCTTCGATGGGTGATATGACCAAGGCTGAAACTCAACTTTTAGAAGTAATTCGCAATAATCCTGGAATTAGGGATAGAGTTTTTTACGTTTTCAATCGGATTGATGAAAGTTGGTACAATACCGACTTGAGACAACGACTGGATAATTTAATTACTACTCAATTTCATGATAGCAGCAGAGTCTTTAAAACCAGCGGATTGTTAGGATTTTACGGTAGTCAGATTAAACAAACAAGCGAAAAAGATCGGTTTGGTTTAGATTCTGTTTTTGCTGGAAAGGTTAATCAAACAAGTAATCAAATAAATAATACAGCAGAATTAAAGGAAGAAACTCCGCAATTTGTTTACGAATTTCTGCGTTATTGTACTGCTTCTGGTAAGCTATCTGCCGATAAGTTTCGGATTTCTGTTAATAATTTTGAAAGTCAGAATCAGAACTATATTAGAATTTTATCAGAACAAGGAACCTTATTAATTAATCAACTGATTCAAGATAGTGGTGTTGAGGAATTTAAAACAGCGATTAACCGCTATCTTACTCAAGAAAAACGTTCCCAACTATTTAAAAACTTGGCTGACGATTTAGAAGACGTTTGTATCCAACTGAAGAAATACTATCAGGATATACAGCGAGATTTAGACAGTCAACCCCAGGAAATTGAGGCAATGAAAGCCCAGGAATTGCAGCGTCTCAATCAGCAATTACAGCAAGTAGGAAATGATTTTCGGTGTCATATTGCAGCCGAAGTTAATCAGGTGGTAACAAATGCCTGTGATAGTTTTGAAGCCGATTTTAAGCAATTGCGATCGCGAATGATTCACCGTTTGGATGAATTATTAGATACTTTCTCTGTTGCCGATACTTATAAACGTGCAACCTTGAGTCATCCTCGTAATGCAACAGCACCTTTGATTGCCATTTTAGTAGAAGCGCTATATTATTTAGCAAATCAGTTGGAAGATATTTTAATCGAGTCTTCCGAGGAAATTGTTGCTCATTTCTTTCAACGTTTAAATGAAAGAATTAGTAAAGCTGAATATTATCGTCAACTATACCGTTTATTAGGTAATGATGGAGGTTTAGAACTAGAGTTACGCAAGTTAGAAAAGCAGATTTCTCAAGCTTTAAAAAATGCAGCACGGGTAGAGTGCGATCGATTTGTCAGAGAAAGTCCTCGATTTTACGATGAAGGTACTTTTTCAATATATCAGTATCGCCAAACTTTGCAGCAAACTTCTCAAGGTTACGATTGTGAAAGCATGGTAGAAGCTGAACCTGCAATTAAGCAATTGTTAAAATTAGATTTTGAGCCAAAAGTCAGCCTAACTATTCGCATTACATTTCGTCAAACCATCAATCAAAGTTTTAAAACTCAGCTTTTACCAATGGCTGAAATCAAGAGTGATGAAATTTTACAGCAGTATCCCCAAGCTCGTGCTTATTTAGAGCAAACATTACAAAAAGAAGCTCAAGAGAAGATTGCACAAAACAAACTACTTTTAGATACTGTTTCCGAAAAAATTGCTACCTTCAATCAATCGACCTCCGGTATCAACCGTTGCTTGGAAGCAATGCAGCTATACGAGCATTTATTACCTACTATTGAGTCAGCACATCCAGAAATAGTCGATCGTACATCATTTGAAAATAACGGTGTAGCTCAAACTGTAGTCCAAACTATAGAAGCTTAATGATTGATGTTGTGTCTGTGACAGAGATATTAGCGAAATATTGGTAACTTAATTGAAACTTATCGTAAAATAATTAGAAAAAAATGAAAACTAAATTCAAACCTTTGAGTTGTAATGACGGTGATGTTTTATCTTACAAAGGTCGTTTGCTCAAATTTAGCCAGTTTAAGCAACAGTTAGAAAATGAGTTGTGGCAAAAAGTCAACTATCTGCTCACAAAAGAAAATGATGGTTGTCATAGCAGAGAAAGAATATGCGATTTAATCAATACTTCTTTTAGTTCCTGCAACATTAGCGTCAGTTTATCTTCCTCGGAAGAAGGAAATGATTGCGAGATTCTCCGGCTTGGTGCTAATAATTGGCAAAAAGGAAAGATTAGAAACCAATCATCTATAGATTTTTTACCGAACGACCAAGGTTCTAGTAAAGTAGCTAAAATTCAGTTTAACTTAGAATTTCTACCTGAAGAAAATGAAGTTCAGCAGCATCAATTATCTTTTGATGATATGATGTATGCTGCATAAAACATTAAATATTTTCATCAAATTACCTTAAATATTTCTGTCTCTGTGACAGATAATTAGCCAGACATCATCTCTTTCGCATCAATAGGGAGATGAAAAATTAGCGACGAATTTGCACTCATAGAAATTGCGATCGCGTAAATTCTGCACAAATCTAAATATTTAAACTTAAGTATGCATCATAAACTTGAATCTTTAACTGAAGATAGCTTTATTATATTAAATGACGTTGTTTTTAATCCCGATCAAATTAGAAACACCATTATTCAAGATTTTAAACCCAGAAAAAATGATTTGAATTTTTGTCGCAAAAACATATTTCTGAAAAAGTATTTTCGAGAAGTAAATAACCAGGGAATATTTAATCGCATCGAATGGAAGTTTTGCTTAAAACAAGATGTTGAATGCGAAATCATTACATTTGATGAAAGACAAATAGGTACACTAGTAATTAAAGTTATTTTAAACTTTTATACACATTATGATACATTGAATGAGGAAAATTATCATAGCGAAGATTTTGAGCTAAAAATTTTGCTAAATTATTCTCAGCCATTAGAAATTGAAGAAACACCTGAAAAAAATTATATTAAAACAATATATTTCAAAAATATCAATGAGCAAAAAACCGCGTATTTCTATCCCATCAGCAGTGAGAAAATATGTGTTTGAACGCAATAATTACCAATGTCAAAGCTGCGGTAAACGTGAGGAAGAAAGCAGTTTAACTATCGACCATATTATTCCCTTAGCGCGTGGTGGTTCAAACGATATCAGTAATTTACAAACTTTGTGCTTTACCTGTAATTGTCAGAAGACAGATAATATTGACGATCGCTTTCGCCGTTATTTTACTTAGTTGTTATCTCTATTCTCGTTCCCAGGCTCTGCCTGGGAATGCCTTATGGGAGGCTCTGCCGACCGTATATAAAGAAGGCAGAGAGAGCCTTTAGAGATGCGTTCCCAGCCGGAGACTGGGAACAAGGAACAGCCGGAGACTGGGAATAAGGAACAGCCGGAGACTGGGAACAAGGAACAAGCTTATCACCAGGGAGCGAGACGCTCCCACTACAAGATTTCGCTCATCTTTAACCATCCAAACACTTGATTGGGAGTCAGAGTTAATTCAATTTCTGGTAGTACTAATAAAATGTCTTCTCCCTGCAACAGTACGGGTTGTTTTCCTGATTCAAATACCAAAATACTTGAATCATCTGGGTCAAGAAACCACCCCAAACTAGTACCATATTCCAAACAATGAAGAATATTACCGATAACTTTATTCGGTTTTTGATCTGGTGAAAGAATTTCAATCGTCCAATCTGGTGGATTTTCAAAGTTATCAGGAACGTTACCATCAGCGGTAAAAGCGATGTTATCCCATTTAAATACCGCTATATCCGGTATTATAGAGCGTCCTCCAAAGGTACAGCGCAATTCAGGAAATGCATAAGCAATTTTTCGATCTTCTACTTTTAGGTTAATTGCAGTGCAGAGTTTTCCCTGTAAACGGCTATGTCTTCCTTTTGGCATAGGTTTTTGAATAATTTGACCGTTAGTATACTCGCTTGCTGGTTTAGTTTCCGGGAGTTGAAGGAATTCTTCTAGGGTTAGCGGTTGGATGGTTGTAACCATGACTTTTGCTGGGGAGGGAGTGTTGATAGTTTAGCTTTTTTGATATGTGGGTGTTTTGGAATTGCGATCGCGCTTTGGGGTGATTGTAAAAATGTAGGGGTTTAGTTTGTAGCTTGGGTTTGGCGCATTTATAAACATGGTTTTCAACAAAGAATAAATATTACAACATAATCCAACATTGCATTGTTTATCCACAATATTAATGTTGGGTTACGACACGATTTCTCGTTACAATTTTAATTTGGTTTTCATGTTTAACCCAACCTACAAACTAATTATTTTTCTAACCCGCGCAGGCGGTGAATCTAGTTGGCGGTGTCGGTTTCCGTCCCGCCAAACTAGTGAACCCGGAGGGGTTTTGCTTGTGTAGCTGCGGTTTCAACCGCCAGGTAATTCAATGTACCAACCACATAATGAAGGTGCGTTACGCTCCACGATAACACACCCTACAAAAAAAGACGTTGCACTGCAACGTCTCTACATAATTAATGGGTTTTATTTTAAACTATTGCGGAATTTCTAATCTAATTGACTCAACCAATGACTAACATCAACTTTTAATCTTTGTCCCAATTTCAAAAGTTGACGCAATTGATTTTTATCTTGATCTTTCATAATTTCAGTAATACATTTAGGCAGTATTGAGGCGTGGAGACAATTAAAATATAGTTCTTGAGAACGTTCTAAAGACATACCTAAGTTTAAACGTTCTTCGACTTCAATCAATTTTTCTAAACGCTGCATTTGAAAATCAAAACTACCGTTGGTATCGTGCAATAACTCCCATAACAAACGCAAACTCAATCGCTCCAGTATCTGCTTACCCTCAAACAAATTCAAATGACAGCGCAAATGTTTCGCTTCATTAGCGATCGCCTCTAATTCTACCAGGTGATTCCAAGCTAACTGCGTTTCGTCAATATCCTGTTCCAGAGTACGCAATGAAGTCATACACCGATATTCTAAGGCAATTTCTGCCGCTGCCTGTAATTCTTTGGGTGCTTCTAATCCATCTCGGTGGAATGCCATCAACACTCCGTAATTATCGCGATACATCTGGGTATAAAGTTGGTCTACTCTTGTTAAAGTTTCCTGACTCAATAACCGCATCAAGCGATGACGTTCTTCAGCAAAAAGATTTTGTAAATTAAACGATTCTTCGCCAAATAGCTGAATCATCATTAAGATAGTATGAGCCGCACTTCCCTGCTGCAAGGCATTTAACAGTTGATCTTTGAGTTTAGTGTAAGCTCCTTTCCCTTCAAAGGGTTGTATGCAGCAGTGGAAATCCCAACCCCCCAAATGCAACACGGCGAATGTCAGTTGCTTACTTTCCCAAGTAATTTCAGAAACTAACTTTAAATGTCCTACCGCTAACGTGAGAGAACCCAAACGTTGCAATTGAAAGTCTAATTCG
This sequence comes from Rivularia sp. UHCC 0363, assembly GCF_034931125.1. Lineage (NCBI taxonomy): Bacteria > Bacillati > Cyanobacteriota > Cyanophyceae > Nostocales > Rivulariaceae > Rivularia > Rivularia sp. UHCC 0363. The sequence continues at coordinate 22,126 of NZ_JAYGHM010000081.1, forward strand.
TTCGCTGTATAGCAATAAACCTGTTTTTGATAGATATGCGAATCATTATTTTGTTTAACGTCAGGTGCTGACACTTTTTCTACAGGTTGATGTCCGCTAAATAAAGATGTAATCGCGTAGTGCGCTGCAACTTGTTTGAAGGTGATCTGAGCAGTTAACACTAATTGACGATAAACCTCAGCCCCCGTCTTAAAACTATCAATATTGGTTGGGGCTTTATCAAGTCTTTGTAGAAAACCCGATTCTAACTGTACCCCCGCGACTTCTGCGGCTAATTCCATAGCGCGGGAAGCATAGCGGAGAATTTGGGTTCCTTCGGGACGGGAAAGTTCTTCAAAAAACCATCCGCAACTGGTAAACATTAATAATGAATGACGCTGCATTTCTAATAAACGTAAAGCGTCTACCTGTTCTGATGCTTGTAGTTTATGCTTTTGATGGCGATTGAGAAAGCTGGAAATATTCTTAGCACTGCGGTCTAAGACAACTTCTATATAGTCATCTCGCGTTTGCCAAGGGTCAGAAAAATACTTGCTTCCTTGTTCCTGGTATACAACTGCCAGCCGATCGCGCAGCCAATTAAGAGTATCTCGTAAAGGTCTGCGCCATAATAAATGCCAATTCGGCGCACCACCGCAACCACAATCATCTTGCCAGCGATCAACACCGTGGGCGCAACTCCAGGCTGTGACCGGCTTTAACTCAACTTCCCATGTGGGAGTATTTAAGCTCAGATAGTGAGCAAAATTAGTTACCGTCCAACCCCGATGGGGGAATTCTTGAGTAAAAGCATAAGCTAAAGTTTTTTCAGTACCCTTTTTATGGTGTCCGAAGGTTTCCCCATCTGTCGCTACCGAAATCACTTGAGAAGATCGGCGATCGCCGCGAACTGCTGCACCGATACGTCCGGCAAAGTGACTGGAATTATAGACTACATCGCTAAAGCCCATGTCTCGCGAAATCGGTCCATCATAGAAAAATATATCAATATATCGGCGTTGCGACTCATTTCCAGGTAAATAACACCGATAAGCACGAGTGGGATCGATTTGACTTCCCCCGACTTCGTGCCATTCAGATTCAGAATCTTCAGATGTCGGGATTGGACGACAACGCTCAGCTTGGGAAGGTGCAAGTACAATAAAGCGAATCCCTTCTGAAACTAAAGCTTCTAAGGTTGGGTAATCGACAGCAGCTTCAGCCAACCACATTCCTTCGGGATCGCGTCCGAAACGGTTGCGAAAATCTGCTTTCCCCCAGCGAATTTGCGAATATTTATCGCGTTCGCTAGCCAAAGGCATAATAATGTGATTGTATACTTGCGCGATCGCGTTACCATGACCGTTCAAGCGATCGCTACTTTTGCGATCTGCGTCAATAATTCGCTGATACACATCAATATCGTAGTTTTGCAACCATGACATCAAGGTTGGACCGATATTAAAGCTCATATACTCGAAATTATTGACGATCCCCGCCACATTACCATGCTCGTTCAAGATTCTGGCAAAAGCATTAGGACGATAGCACTCATGGTGAATTCGTTCGTTCCAATTATGAAACGGTGCAGCACCCTGTTGACGCTCAATCGCATTTAAATAAGGGTTTTCCCGTGGGGGCTGATAGAAATGACCGTGTACCGTTATATAAACCCCTGTAGTCGTATTTAAGGGGTTGCCATTGCGGGGATCGGTATTTTCATTTTGAATCAAGTTTGCACCAACAGAAGTCGGTAACTCAGCAGCAGTCATGTAGAGTTATTCCTTTTTAAGATAAACTTACGCTTTTGGCTGAACACAATCTAATATCGTTTTCTTACAGGACGGACGGTATTCTCAGAAATTTTAGATGAAAATTTTACACAAATAATCTAATTTTAATTTGTTTGGGTACTGTAGCATCGGCATTTGCATTCCGGCTTATGTTAAATGCCAATCAGCGATTTATCAAAGATTACTTTAATCATCAGAAGCAAAATTTTTTCTCCGGTAGTCTGAGAAAAATTTTAATTCTCTTTTAATACATTAAAACTCATTTTTAGTATATGGTATTTTGATCTTTTTTTGATTTTTGCTAAAAAGATGGCTTAGGTTGTATAAAACGTTATGTTATGTTATTAATCCTGAGAAAAAATCAAAACAGTGAAATCTCGGAATCTCCCAAGTATAGGCTTTAGAGTATCTTAGAGTTTGGTCGCCGTCGTCTTAATATATTCAAAGTGATATTAAGCATCGATCAAAGCATAATAATGAAGAAATTAGCGTTAATTCAGCTGATATTTTGTCGCAGCTTCTTCAGGCAAAAATCCTTGTTAGACAAGACTTGCGGCGACTAACCCACATCAACTTCAGGTGAAAAATGTCTGGAAAAAAAATTGTGTTTGTGTCTCTCCTAGCTCTTGTTCCCGTTTCTTTAGCGGCAAAGTATCTCGGATGGGGAGACTTGATTATATTCATTTTGTCTGGATTAGCAATAATCCCGTTAGCAGCTTGGATGGGTACAGCCACAGAAGAAATCGCAGTAGTAGTAGGACCTAATCTTGGCGGATTGTTAAATGCTACCTTCGGTAATGCTACAGAATTGATTATTGCCATAATTGCGCTGAGGGCTGGTTATGTAAACGTAGTCAAAGCAAGTATTACTGGTTCTATAATTAGTAACTTGCTGCTAGTAATGGGATTTTCCATGTTTTTAGGTGGAATCCGCTACAAAGAACAAACATTTCAATCAATAGTAGCCCGGATGAATGCAGCAGCCATGAACTTGGCAGTAATTGCAATTTTGGTTCCGACAGCGGTGAACTATACCTCAGAAGGAATTAGCGAGATAACTTTGCAAAACCTCTCCCTTGCTGTATCCATAGTTTTAATAGTCGTCTACTTGTTAACATTAGTATTTTCCATGAAAACTCACTCCTACTTGTATGATGTAGGCGTGGTAGAAACGGAAGCAATGGCAACCCCCGAAAGTAAACCAAATCTAGTATTATGGGTTGGAGTATTATTTGTCTGCACTCTTTGTGTAGCCTATGAGTCAGAATTATTAGTTGATTCTTTAGAAGTAGCTACATCAAAACTTGGTTTAACAGCATTATTTACAGGCGTAATTATAGTACCAATCATTGGTAACGCCGCAGAACACACCACAGCAGTTACCGTCGCAATGAAAGATAAAATGGATCTTTCGGTTTCTGTAGCCGTCGGCTCTACCATGCAGATAGCCTTATTTGTTGCACCACTTTTAGTAATAGTCGGAAAATTCATCGGACAGCCGATGGATCTAGACTTTAATCCTTTTGAATTAGTAGCGGTTGCTGCGTCGGTATTGATTGCCAACAGCATTAGTTCCGACGGCAAATCAAACTGGTTAGAAGGTACTTTACTTTTGGCAACCTATGCTGTACTAAGTTTTGCTTTCTTCTTCCATCCAGTAATTGAAGGAATCGGATAATACGAGTTAGGAATTAGGAGTTAGGAGTTAGGAGTTAGGAGTTAGGATTTAGGATTTAGGATTTAGGATTTAGGATTTAGGATTTAGGAGTTAAGAATTAATATTTAAGAGTAGTGCGAGCATCTTGCTCGCTGTTTAACTTCCCCATCTCCCCATCCCCACATCTCCCCATCCCCTTGTCTCCCCATCCCCCCATCTCCCCATCCCCACATCTCCCCATCCCCTTGTCTCCCCATCTCCCCATCTCCCCATCTCCCCATCCCCCCATCTCCCAATCTCCCCCCAACGGGTACTGTAAAGTCCTATTGCACTGAAATACGCTGTAACTAGGAAATCGTAGTTCATGGAGGATGAACTATTACCACAGATAATTTTTTTGTCTGTGGTTTTTTCTGAAATTAGGATAACATCTATAAATTATTGGAGTATTGGAGTAAATTCGGGTAACTTTAAAAGCTATTTCCATACAGAGGCAATTGCTTAACTATCTAGATAAGGTGTAACTAAGGATTTGTTATGGAAGAAAAGATCGACCGAGAACTACCCATGATATTGCAAGCAACTGCCATGAATAGATTACCTACTCTACGTTTTGGGGACAGAGGTAATTCTGTCAGAATTTTGCAACAGCTTTTGATTTCCAAAGGTTATCCCATTGGAATTGATGGTGATTTTGGTGTTTTGACAGAAACAACAGTCAAAGCTTTTCAAAGTCGCCGTGGTTTAACACCAGATGGTATTGTTGGTTCTAGAACTTGGCGAGCATTGTCGAGTTGAAAATTAATAGTAAGTACTCGTGCAAAATAAATTAAACATTTCGTCTGGGAAGGGAATTGGGAATTGGGAATTGGGAATTGGGAATTTTTATAATAATCAGCTATTAATAACTACCCGGGAATCACTAATTAATCATTACAAATTGATTTTTAGGGTTTTTTTTAACTGATGGTAATTCATTTGATGCAATCAGTGGTAATTTGACTATAAACGTTGCACCTTTGCCAACTCCTGGACTTTCTACAGAAATACTACCACCGTGCAGTTCGACTATGTGACGTACAATTGCTAATCCTAATCCCAATCCATTATGCGCTCTAGCGTTGGAGCTATCACCTTGACGAAAACGGTCAAAAACGTAGGGGAGAAACTCAGCATCTATACCGATTCCTGTATCGCTGACTTGGATTACGGCATATGATAATGAAGTTTCGTTTGCCTTTTCTTCTAATAAGCTTACTTCTATACAGCCGCCACAAGAGGTAAACTTGATTGCATTAGAAAGTAAATTCCACATTACTTGCTTTAAACGCTCGTCGTCACCAGCAATTAAGAAATTTTGATTTTCTAACATAGCTTCATGGGAAGCAGGAATTTTATTTGGAGCAAGCTTAATTAACGGTTCTTCATAGTCTGTAAATGCCGCATTCTTTCTATCTTCATCCATCCCAAAACCTTTGCGAACTGATAATTTGATTTCTATTTGTTTAGCAACACTTGCCGATCGCAAGTTTTCAATTACTCCAACAATAATTGCAGCTAAGTTACAATCACGAATACTCAGTTGCATTTTACCTTGAATTGTCCGCGACATATCTAATAATTCTTCGATGAGATGATGAAGCTCTCTACTGTTACGCTCAATCGATTCTAAAGCTCGTGATGTGGTAGATTCGTCCAGCTTACGCACCCGTAAATACTGCGCCCATCCTAAAATACTATTTAATGGCGATCGCAATTCGTGAGATAAAATTCCCAAAAATTCATCTTTGACGCGATTGGCTTGCTGTAGGGAATTCATTAAGTTAACTCGTTGAATTGCGATCGCTATTTGGTTGCAGACAGACTGCATGATATTGATTTCATAAGTGGTAAAGTCCGAAACACTCCGACTACCAAAGCTAATTATGCCTAAAAGCTGTCCTTGAGCTATCAATGGGCAGCTATAATAAGCTGAAATACCTAAATTACGTATAGATTCTGTATTTGGGTCGTTGGATATAAGGACATTTTCTATTTTGATGGGAATACGGTTTTGAGCCACTGTACCGCAAATTCCTTGACCAAATTCAAAGCATTCTAAATCTTTAGTTTGGGAACAACTAATCCCGGTGTGAGAAGTTAATTCTATTTTCCGAGAATTTTTATCAACCGAATAATATAAGTAGCAATCTATTGTTAATGTTTCGGCAATTTCATTATATAAAAGTTTGATTAGTTCTTCTGGCTGTTCGGAGGATATTAAATCGTTAGTTGTCTCAAATAACAAATCAAGCCTATCCTCGTTTTTACATTCGCTGAGGTTAATAATATATTTATCTGGCTTAGCTTTCTGAGTAATGCAAGTGCAGCCAACTTTAACTTTGACTTTCTTCCCCGATGCACAAATCAACTCTTTCTCGTAGGACTTACAGCTACCAAAAGCCCTTGCTTGAGAAAAATTTTCTTTATCTACATCCAAATACTCTAGCGGCGTAATATTAAACCAATTTAAATTACCATTTTGCAAACAAGAATGGTTATAACCTGTTATCCGCAGAAATTCCTCGTTTGCTACATAAATATTACCGTCGGTATTTAGCTCTACAATACCGATAAAATTTGTATCCAAAAAACTTTTCAACTTTACTTCATTGTCTTTGAGAGCATTTATTGCTTTATCTCTTTGATTGCAGGCATTTTCGATGACTTTCGTACCCTTCCAAATCAAGATTGCAAAAATTGCAATTGCCACTAAACCTTCAGTGGCGATCGCGATCGTAGAATCAGAAAATATAAATTTTTCATCCTGAGTAACTAACCACCCTGTTAATACGAAGATTGCAATAACGACCGGCGATACTAATACGTGTGCAAATTTTATAAGTTGTGAATGCACTATATTTTGACCCAAATTTTTTTGACGTGAGTGGTTAATGTAAAACATCGATTATTCAATTACCGCATCTACCCAAGGCGATAAATTTTAGTAACTCTAATGAATGGTATATGCATTTTCAATAGTATGATATGTTACCCCTGGGTAGACTTCGCATCTACCTTTGTACATATTTTCTTTTTTTTAGTAGAAAGTAAGAAACTTATGGCAATGTCAATTAAATTTTCACGCTAATTTGCTATATATTTAACTGTAAATTAGCTTCATCTATGCTTAACCTATATACAATTTAAGCACTCAAGTTTTAATTTCTGTTTTCGCTCCAATTACCTAAATATGGGATTACCGCTTTTAAATATCATGATAAGCAAAGTCTTGTCTCTAGTAATTTTACTTATTTTATAGCTGACACTTATACCTAGAATCAATATTAGTTATAAGTATTAGTTGAAGAAGGCAGAGGGCAGAGGGCAGATGGCAGCTATGTACAATTAGTGGGGGATTCAGACCCGCCACTAATTGTAAGCCGCCAAACTATGCGTAAGCGCAATTCCGTTGTGGCGGGGGTCTTAAACCCTTGCTCTCTACGGTCGCGAGAAGTACGAGACAGATTCCATAAAAGCCCTCTGCCTTCGTACTTCTGCCTTCTTGATAAAAAACGGTCTAAGTATTTACCGATAACAACAAATAAAAAGTAACTGCTCGTTCTTGACATTAGACCCCACTCCCTTGTCCTCTTTGCATCTTGTAAGATCCTCTTAAATCCTTTTCAAGGGGGACTTTAACTCCAATTGCTCTCTCCGGTTGAGAAGTCGGGTTTTTATAAAATTTGTAAACGTTTTTTGGGTAGTGTAAGCGTCTCGCTCGCTGGTTGTAACGAGCGACCCAAGTAAATCTCTAGCTTGCAATTTAAACTAATTTGTAGTCAGAAAGATTTCGCGTACAGCCCATAAATCAACGAGTAGCAGGAACTAGAAGAAATTTATTTGGTCATTAGCGATTCAGTATAATGCAATATAAACTGATGATTTAGAAGAATTATACGTAATTAACTAAGTATTGCTTTCAACTCATCTAAATTTTGAAGTGCTTAGGAAAATAGATTGAAATTACAGCCATTTAGGAACATTATTGCAGTTGTTTTGCGTCATGGGGGAAAGATTAAAGTCAAATTACCGTACTTAGATCGAACCGAGATAACTCGTAAATTTGATATTTTTAGTCACAATTATCACCAAAAATAATTGTTACTAGAAATAAATTCATCTTGCGATGTTTCAACATCACCTGTTGAGAGTAAACGCGATTGTATTTTGGAATATCCGACTTTCTTCCCTTTCCATTCGGACGATAGGTGGGTTAACAATGTGGTGATGTGTCTCAAATGATTCAAAAGTTATGCCTAGAAGTGCTAGCGAATACGCCGTTTACATATTAATGGAAAGCGGACACCGGGAAGAAGTGCGTTTCCCCACCATTCAGGAGTTTCAGAAGTGGTACAGTGGCGAACTTATGCCAAAATCTGCTTCTCATGACTTTATTAATGTACCAATCAAGAATATTTCTGGTGAGTACATGGTAATTCGTCCGTCTCGGGTTGTTGCACTTCGAGTTGAACCGATTTTTAGTTCTAGTATTGAAAGATAGATTTAGATAAATCATGAGAAAAACCCTTGCTTTGTTTTCCTTGAGCCTGGGAATTGCCTTTGTTAACCCGGTTCGTTCAGTTGTCGCTCAGGTGCCTATTCTAACTGCACCCCCGGTACCAAGCATTCCGTCGAGAGTACCGCAGCCAGTCATAATTCCTACCACTAGGCCAAGAGTACCGCAACCGCAACCGAGTATAAATCCGGCGACTCCCGTTTTGAACCCAATTAGTTTGTCCAACGATTGCACACCCATGTATGCTTGCTTGGGTTGGGATGAGCAACTCTTTTGGGGAGGTAAAGGGAAAGGTAAGGCTGGCGATCGCTCGGCGTTAATTGAGTCAATTGACAATAGTTTGGGTTATCTAAAAAATCCTAGCGCTGCCAGAATTTACCAAAATTACCCCGACAAGGAAATTACGTTAGACCGCGTGCGGCGTAGTTTGTTGCGTTTCCGCGACTTAGTGCGTACATCAAAATCTCCGGCAGATCTACAAGCTGCGGTGCGACGCGAGTTTACGTTTTACAAATCAGTCGGTAACGACGGCAAGGGTACCGTTAAATTTACTGCATACTATGAGCCGATTTACGAAGCAAGTCGCGTTCCTACCTCAGAGTACAAGTATCCCATTTATCGATTGCCAGATAACTTTGTAAACTGGCAAAAACCGCACCCCAAACGGTTAGAACTCGAAGGTAAAGATGGTTTATTAGGTAAAAATGGCCCATTAAGCGGTTTGGAAATGTTTTGGTTTCGCGATCGCTTTGATGCATACTTAATTCATATTCAAGGTTCGGCTAAACTCGAATTAACCGATGGTACCGTTACGGGTGTTGGTTATGCCAACGGAACCGATTATCCTTGGACAAGTATCGGTAAAGAGTTGCTTAAAGACGGACAAATCACCCAAAAACAAGCGACAATGCCCGGTATTGTTGATCATTTCCGGCGAAATCCCCAGTCTATGGACGATTATCTCCCGCGCTGGGAACGTTTTATTTTCTTTAGAGATAAAGGCAATACACCAGCTACTGGTAGTATCGGCGTACCAGTAACGCCAGAGCGTTCTATTGCTACAGATAAATCTTTAATGCCTCCGGGAGCCTTAGCACTAATTAACGCTAGTTTCCCATATGTTGGTGATGGTGGAGGATTAGAATATCGTAAAGTCAGTAGATTTGTACTCGACCAAGACACAGGTAGCGCCATCAAAACACCCGGAAGAGTAGATTACTTCATGGGAACCGGGAATATTGCAGGCGATCGGGCTGGGGTTACAGGTGGTAACGGAACCCTATACTATTTATTGCTTAAGAGATAAGAACGGGCATGGGGCATTGATTGCCCATGACTTTTAGTATTAAACTCGTTTTCGAGGCAAATAGTGAGGAGTTACTTAAAATTAGTAATTCCTCAATTTTTGTTTTTGTACATAATTGTGCAATACTTTTCGATGGTTGGTTAAATCGATCGCAGATTATTCACTTTCCTAAATTGTCCAACTAATCAATCTATATAATTGGATTAATTTCAACTTATTAGTCACTAAGTAAGTCGGCACAAATAAAACCAACTATATAACGGTTGGGTAAACTGGTATTAAAGTCTTGTCCCTACTGCCTATTCCCTACTCCCTACTCCCTGTCATAATTACGATTTTCAACGCCGACCTATTTAAACAATCCAATGTATTTAGAACATAATTTCTACTAATAACGACAAATAAAAAAACCTTTGTAAATAATTCTTATTCAAACTGCAATAATGAAATTCAGCGAAATCGTTAAAAAACTGGGTGAATCTGCCAGCTTATCTAGTTTAACTAGTTTGCCAAACCTCGATCCAGAAATTACTGCATTAGCAGCTGTTGATGAAGCGACAACTGGCAATATTAGCTATATCGAAGGGCAAAAGTTTGCTCATTTGGTAGATATAACCAGTGCTAATGCTTTGATTTTACCTCATGATGAATCACTGCAATTGAAAGCACAAGAAAAGGGCATAGCTTGGATAGCAGCAAAAGAACCGCGACTTTTGTTTTCTCAAACAATCAAATTATTTTATCAGCCTTGGCATCCCGCTCCATCCATTCATCCTAGTGCTGTAATTCATGAATTGGCAAAAATTGGCAGCGATGTTTATATTGGTGCCTATGTTGTAATTCAGCAAGGTGTAGAAATTGGTAATAATGCCTGCATTCATCCTAACGTTGTAATTTATCCAGATGTTAAAATTGGCGAGCGCACTGTTTTACACGCTAACTGTACGATCCACGAACGTTCTCGGATTGGTCAAGATTGCGTCATCCACAGCGGTACGGTTATCGGTGCTGAAGGCTTTGGTTTTGTTCCCACAGCATCCGGCTGGTTCAAAATGGAGCAATCCGGCTGTACGGTAATCGAAGATAGAGTAGAAATTGGCTGTAATAGTGCAGTTGACCGTCCCGCAGTCGGAGAAACACGTATCGGTCACGATACAATTATTGACAATTTAGTGCAGATCGGACACGGTACTCAAGTGGGTTTTGGCTGCGCGATCGCCGGACAATCAGCAACCGCTGGAGGAGTCAAAATTGGCAATCGCGTTATCTTAGCCGGACAATCAGGAATTGCCAATCAAGTCAAAATAGGTGATGGTGCGATCGTATCCGCAAAAGCCGGAGTTCATAGCAACGTTCCACCAGGAGAAATTGTCTCAGGGAATCCAGCCATACCTTACAAAATATATTTAAAATCCTCGGCAATTATTCAGAAATTACCGGAAATCTATCAATACATCAGACAATTGCAGCGAAAATTTAAATAATGCAAAAAAAAATGTAGAGACGTGATATATCGCGTCTCTACAAAATATAGTCTAAGAATACCGAATTTGTAGAATCAAACGATTGCCATTTCGAGGTAACTTTAATTTGTGAAGACAAGACGGATCTTGGAAAAATCCAAATCCAGCATTACCTTTAATAGTAAGTTGGTCGGAACGGTTATAGTAACGCCAAACATCTGCTTCTTTTTGGATATTTGACCGAACAAGCATTTGCCAAGGTTTACGGTTGTGCGACTTTTCGATCATGATGTGAGGACCAGTATTTTCGTCTACATCGGTAACAAAGAAACTCGCGGTTACAAAATTTAATCCAGCGACATCGTAATGAAAATTAGTAGGTGGATACAGTTTCTGAATTTCAGCTTCATCCAAATCGGAAGCAAAACTCCAAGTTAAGTGACGGGTGATTAAAGTTGGATAATATCCAAGATATTTTCGAGCGATTTCAATTAACATCGCATCCCGGATAATTTTATCTACAGTCGGACATTTATCAATATTGCTAACAAGTCCGCGTAAAACAAGCCTACCTTTGCCATGTAAACGTCCATTTTTGATTTCCGCAGCTAAGAAGAAACCATGATGTTTGGGTTCGGTGCAAAGGTTAGAATCAGCCAAAGAACTAATTATTTGTACAGCTTTGGTATTCAACTGTAACCCTAAATATACTCCTGTTTGCCGAATATTCTCTACACATTGATTAAGCTGAATTGGACACAGTTCTGAAGCAGTGGTGATGTTTAATTTCTGTTGGTACTGTGGTTTAAAACGCTGTAGTTGACCTTGGTAAATACTATATCCACGACGAATAGTTTTGAATCTTCCTAAAGCTTCCCAGGGTTTTCTGTCACCGATTCTTTTAGCAAAATCATTATTTTTATCTTTACTTTTTTGCTGTTTTAAACGAATCAATGTACCATTCATAAATGATTTTTTTAAAAATAAGTGTATTTGTAAATTCAACGATAAAAAGTAGAATGCGTTAGTACAAAGCCTTAATTATTATGGCGACCGAGTAATATCTACAATGCCACTTTTTTTGCTATTTAGACAATTGTTGAATGTACTTAAGTGTTTTATGAATATTTCATGAAAGCTAAATATAATAGTTATTCTTTTTATATTTTTATAAAACTCATGAAGCTGTATTTATGATGGCTTATTTAAAATGCTGAAACACAATATTGTTATTTTACGGATTAGTTACAAACTTAAGATTGGGAAGAC
>NZ_JAYGHM010000082.1:0-7132 GCF_034931125.1 Rivularia sp. UHCC 0363
GTTATATTCTCCTTGTCCCTTCTCTCCCCATCTCCCCATCTCCCCATCTCCCTATCTCCCCATCTCCCCATCTCCCCATCTCCCCATCTCCCCATCTCCCTATCTCCCCATCTCCCTATCTCCCTATCTCCCCATCTCACCCTATGTGATAGAAAAATCAAACAACGGGGAACTCTAAGCTTAAGAACTTTATAAATGAGCGTATAACAATGGCGATTATTACTGGTTATGAGATTATCGAACAAATTTATGAAAGCAGTAATTCTACGGTTTACCGGGGAAGAAAAGAACAAGGTGAATTAGTTATCCTTAAGGTACTTAAGCAAGATTGTTTGAATTCCTTACATTTGACTCGCTATAAGCAAGAGTATGAAATCATTCGTAATATAGACCATCCAGGAATTATCAAAGCTTACGATTTACAACATGATAATTCTGTGGTGATGATTCTAGAGGACTTTGGGGGAGAATCACTCAAGAATTTACTTGAACAACAGGAATTTAGTTTGCCCGAATGTTTATCAATTGCCTGTAAAATTACTGAGAGTTTGGCTCAAATTCACGCAGCGCAAGTTATTCATAAGGATATTAATCCTAGTAATACCGTTTTTAATCCCGTTACTAAACAACTGAAAATCATCGATTTTGGTATTTCTACAAAATTGGGGAGCGAACATACACCTTTATCTAGTCCGAATGCTTTAGAGGGAACTTTAGCATATATTTCTCCAGAACAAACGGGAAGAATGAATCGTTCTCTTGATTACCGCACGGATTTCTACTCTTTGGGGGTAACTTTGTATCAATTATTTACCCGTCAGCTACCTTTTAGAGCTAATGACGCTATGGAGTTGATTCATTGTCACCTAGCTAAAAAACCTGTTGCTCCTCATGCAATTAATTCTCAAATTCCTCCGATGATTTCGGCTATTGTGATGAAGTTGATGGCAAAAACGGCTGAGGAACGCTATCAAAGTGTTTGGGGTATTAAGAAAGATTTGGAAATTTGTTTGCAACAATTGCATAAATTTGGTTGCATTACTGATTTTGATTTAGGTAAAGAGGATATTTCTGACCAATTTTATATTCCTCAAAAGCTATATGGTCGGGAACAAGAACGCTCTAATTTGTTAGCTGCATTTGAACGAATTATAACCGCACATAGTAAAGCGGAAATGATTTTGGTTACGGGTTATTCGGGAATTGGAAAATCTGCTTTGGTAAAAGAAATTTATCAACCAATTACTCGTCAACGTGGTTATTTTATAACGGGAAAATTCGACCAGTTTCAACGAAATATTCCTTATGCTGCGATAGTCAATGCTTTGAGCAGATTAGTACGACAGCTTTTGACTGAAAGTGACGTACATTTACAACAATGGAAACAAAAGCTGTTATCTGCTGTTGAACCGAATGCTCAAATAATTATAGATGTAATTCCGGAAGTAGAATTAATTATCGGTAAGCAACCGACTGTAGAAGAGTTAACAGGAAGTGAAGCCCAAAATCGGTTTAATGAGGTTTTTCTAAACTTTATTCGCGTTTTTTGTCAAGGAACACATCCACTAGTTTTATTTATAGATGATTTACAGTGGGCAGATTCGGCAAGTTTACAGTTAATTGAATTGATGATGACGGACAATCGGATGCATCATCTATTGTTGATTGGTACTTATCGAGATAATGAAGTTGATGCAAATCATCCTTTAATTATTTTACTGGAAAGACTGGATGGAACGGCTATAAATAAAATAAATTTGACTGCTCTCAATCAAGATAATATTACTAACTTAATTGCCGATACTTTACATAGAAATATAAATGATGTTAAATCTCTGGCAAAATTAGTTGTTGATAAAACTGACGGTAATCCTTTCTTTGTCAATCAATTTCTTTATACTTTACATTCAGAAAACCTGATTTATTTTCAATTTCCTCAAGGAGAACAAAAACCGAGATGGGAATGGGAGCTTGAGCAAATCAAAGCAATGGATATCACCGATAATGTTGTGGAATTGATAGTAGACAAATTAATAAAACTTCCATCCTCCACTCAGAAGGTCTTGCGTTTAGCAGCCTGTATCGGTAATCACTTCACTTTAGGTATTTTAGCAATTGTCAGCGAACTTACTTTAATGGAAGCTTTCCAAAATTTAGAAGTTTCTATTCAACAAGGTTTCGTATTACCAACTTCACGATTGGAGTTTGTTGAGAAAGAAAACGTTGATTCCCAACTTGTTATTTATAATTTTAAATTTCTCCACGATAGAGTTCAACAAGCAGCTTACGTTTTGATTCCAGAATATGAAAAACAAGCAGTTCATTTACAAATTGGTTGGCTACTACATTCTAAATTTTCCGCACAAGAGAAAAGAAAATACTTTTTTGAGTCTATAGATCACTTAAATTTAGGTCGCAAATTAATTATCGATTATCAGGAAAAACTAGAACTAGTAAAACTAAATTTATCTGCGGCTAAAAAAGCTAAGGATACTATTGCATATGATGCTGCAAGAAATTATTTAATTATTAGTAAAGAGGAATTACCTACTAATAGCTGGCTTAGATTTTACGAGCTAACTTTAGAAGTATATAAACTGCTTGCCGAAGTTGAATATTTGAACGGTAATTTTACAGAATCAGAAACTTTAATTGAGTTAATCGCTCAAAAAGCAAAAAATTCTGTAGAAAAAGCAGATATTTACAACTTGTTAATAATTCAATATACCTTATTAGGTAAGTTGGAGCGAGCGATAGAAGCCGGGAAAGCAGGGTTACAATATCTTGGCTTTGATTTACCAGAAAATAATTTAGATGAAGCCTTAGAAGCAGAATTTGTCAAAGCTAATAAGTTTCTTGAGGGAAAAGAAGTAGCTTCATTAATCAACCAACCTAAGATGACAATACCGGACAAAATTATTGCGCTTAAGATATTAATAAATATCGATCCACCATGTTATTTAACAGATCAAAAACTTTATAGTTTAGTTGTCCTCAAAATGCTTAACCTATCTTTAGAATACGGTAATTTAGCAGAATCAGTAAAAGGCTATAGCAATTATGGAATTTTATTAGGTTCAATATGGGGAAAATATCAAGAAGGTTACGAATTTGCAATATTGGCTCTTAAAATTAGTGATAAATATCGTAATCTTAATCAAAAATGTAAAGCTTGTTTTGTTTTGACAGCCTTTCAAATTTTTTGGGTAAGACACGTTAGGTTAACAAATGATATTGCTATTACGGGATTTCAAGCTGGTCTAGAATCTGGAGATCTACAATTTTGTGGATATATATTAGCTTGTCAGCTATTTAATAATTTGCATCAAGGTGTCAGTATTGATAAGTTGCTTTGTGAAACTAATAATAGTTTACAGTTTGTCACTAAAAATAAAAATCAAACAGCGAATGATATTATTTGGGCTGCAAAACTATGTTTAATTAACCTAAAAGGTGAAACTAATGAATTACTTAATTTTGATAGTTCCCAATTGAGTGAAGTAGACTATCTACAAAACTGCTGGGAACAAAAAAGCTATATGCCTTTATTTTATTACTATACTTTAAAGTCTTTCACTCTGTATTTATACGATCAACCAGTTGAAGCTCTAGAAGCAATTATTGAAGCAGAAAAATTATTAGAATACGTTGTTGGGATAATTGCTGTTGCCGATCGTAATTTTTATCAGTCTTTAATTTTAACAGCACTATATCCCGCTGCAACTTTTCTCGAACAAAAACAATATTGGCATCAATTAGAACGCAATCAAAAGCAAATGAAAATTTGGTCTGATAATTGTGAAGCTAATTTTTTACATAAATATTTAATTATAGAAGCGGAAATAGCGCGAATTTCTGGCAATAAATTAGAAGCAATGGAACTATATGACTTAGCGATTGCTTCCGCAAATACATATGGATTTATCCAAAATGAAGCTTTAACTTATGAATTAGCTGCAAAGTTTTGGTTTGGGATGAATAAAGAAGATTTTGCTCAGTTTTATCTCCGCAAAGCCTATTATTGCTATCAAATTTGGGGTGCTAAAAATAAAGTAGCAGATTTAGAAAGTCAATATTGCTTCTGGTTAAACCCAAAACTGACAAAATTCTCGAATGCTTTAAACACAAAAACTACAAATTATCAAACAACTATCACTCAATCTACAACTACTGATTTGGGAGAATCGTTAGATATTGAAACCGTTTTTAAAGTTTCTCAGACTATCTCTAACGAAATATTGTTATCTGAGTTAATAGAGAAATTGATGAAAATAGTAATTGAAAATGCCGGAGCGCAAACAGGTTATTTAATTTTCGTCAGCGACGATCAACTGATTATTGAAGCGGTAATCAATACTGATATAGAGGTAGAATTCAAACATTCTCTTCCCATTACAGCTTTCAATAATTTACCAATTTCAGCGCTCAATTATGTTGTGAGAACTCACACCGATGTTTTACTTAATGAAGCCAATACGGCTGCTGAATTTGCTGATGATGCCTATTTTATAGCGCAAAAGCCTAAATCTGTTTTATGCATTCCTCTAAAGCATCAAGGTATTTTAGTTGCTATTCTTTACTTAGAAAATAATCTTAGTACCGCAGCTTTTCCCCCACAACGTTTAAAGTTACTTAAACTCATCTGTTCTCAAGCAGCTATTTCGATCAAAAATGCTAGTCTTTACAACACCCTCGAACAAAAAGTAGCACAACGAACTC
Source organism: Rivularia sp. UHCC 0363 (assembly GCF_034931125.1). NCBI lineage: Bacteria > Bacillati > Cyanobacteriota > Cyanophyceae > Nostocales > Rivulariaceae > Rivularia > Rivularia sp. UHCC 0363. The sequence goes on from NZ_JAYGHM010000082.1 coordinate 4,720, forward strand.
AAGAACTTTCTCAAGCTTTAGAAAATTTAAAAGCAACTCAAAAACAACTTGTAGAATCCGAGAAGATGGCTGCGTTGGGTAGTTTAGTTGCAGGAGTAGCGCATGAAATCAACACTCCTGTAGGTACTAGTATCACCGCTGCTTCTATTTTAAAAGACGAAACCACTACTTTTAACCATGCTGTCAAACAAGGACAATTAAAACGTTCATCCTTAAATAACTATCTCGAAATTGCTAACGAAACTAGCGTTTTGATCTTAAATAATCTCAACCGTGCTTCAGATTTGATTCAAAGTTTCAAACAAGTTGCCGTTGATTCTTCCCATTTAGAAAAACGTACCTTTGCTATCAAACCATATATTGAAGAAATTTTATCCACTCTTGCACCAAAATTTAAATATACCGCTCTAACTTTGACTGTAGAAGGTGACAGTAACATTCAAATCGATACTTACCCAGGTGCGATCGCGCAAATTGTCACCAATTTAACGATGAATTCCCTCAATCACGCTTATCAACCGGGAGAAGCGGGACAACTACGTTTTCAAATTACTCAACATCAGGATACAGTCACGATTGAATACAGTGATGATGGTTGCGGGATTCCCACAGAAAATTTAGGTAAAATATTTGAACCCTTCTTTACTACCGCAAGAAACCAAGGTGGTACCGGATTGGGATTGCATATTGCTTATAACCTCATAACTCAAAAACTTCAAGGCAAAATTAATGTTAAAAGTCAAGTTGATTTGGGAACAATATTTATAATCACATTACCTGTATCTTTTGTTGATTAATCACTTACCACACTTAATATATAGGATTACTCCGCAGAATTTCAAAAAAGACTAAGTACATTTTCTATTCCCCGTTCCCTATTCCCTGTTCCCTAACCCCTACGAGTTATATGGCTACGTCACGCTTCGCGTACAGAAATCAAAACGGATTGGTATAGAGGCATTAATTATTCCAAATTAGGATTATAACTATATGACAGTTAACAGCAACCTTAATCTTTCAGAAGCAGACGATGATATTTTAGTCTTTGATTCAGAAGAAGCCGATAATGCGGTAAATGTAAATATAGCTCCCACAGAAACTTGGAAAATTCTGGTCGTAGATGATGAACCCGCAGTACACCAAGTAACTCAATTAGCTTTAAAAAACTTTGTTTTCTCAGGAAAATCTTTAAGTTTCTTTTCTGCATATTCAAGTCAAGAAGCTAAGCAATTAATCGTTGCTCATCCCGATACTGCTTTAATTTTACTTGATGTAGTTATGGATACTAACAATGCAGGTTTAGAGGTAGTTCAATACATCCGTGAAGAATTAAAAAATAGACGAGTGCGGATTATTTTACGCACCGGACAACCTGGAGATGCACCGGAAGAGTCGGTGATGATTAACTATGATATTAACGATTACAAACTTAAAGTTGAACTTACTAGACAGAAGTTAATTACTACTACCATTGCTGCGTTACGTTCTTATCGCGATATTATTATTATCGAAGAGCAATCTATCAAATTAGCTGAGGCTTTAGAAAATGTCCAGAAAACTCAATTTCAGTTAGTGCAAAGCGAAAAAATGTCCGCATTAGGTAACTTAGTCGCGGGAGTCGCACATGAAATTAATAATCCAGTTGGTTGCGTTTCTGGTAACTTAAGAATTGCGCGAGAATCCATAGACAATCTATTCGGACTTATTAACTTATATCAAAAATATTATCCTAATCCAGAGCCAGAAATCGAAGAAGAAATCGCCGAAATAGATTTAGAATATTTGCGGGAAGATTTACCCAAGTTATTTAATTCTCTCAAAGTTAGCTCCGAACGCATTCGCAATATTAGTATTAGTCTACGTACTTTTTCCAGAGCAGATACCGAACATAAAATACCTGTGAATATTCATGAAGGAATTGATAGCACTATTCTGATTCTCAAACACCGCTTAAAAGCTTCGGAGTCATATCCGGAAGTTAAAGTAATTAAAAACTATAGTAATTTACCTTTAATTGAATGTTATTCTGGACAACTCAATCAGGTATTCATGAATTTACTAGCTAACGCAATCGATGCTTTAGAAGAATCCAATGTAGGGAAAACATTTGAACAATTAGAAGCAAATCCCAATCAAATTACAATCAGTACCAGTTTAACCGCAGACGAAAATTTTGCGGTAATTAAAATTGCAGATAATGGTTTAGGGATTTCCGAAGAAATTCAGCAGAGAATCTTTGAAAACTTATTTACAACAAAAGCAGTAGGAAAAGGGACGGGATTAGGTTTATCAATTGCTCGTGAAATTATTGTAGAAAAACACGAAGGAAATTTGACTTTTAACTCAGAAATCGGGAAAGGAACAGAGTTTGCGATCGCGATTCCGGTAAAGTCAGATGATAGTACTCCACCAC
>NZ_JAYGHM010000082.1:7396-14453 GCF_034931125.1 Rivularia sp. UHCC 0363
TTTTAGCTCGCTATTTGTAACGAGCGAGCTTTCCGGTTCGCACTTTTAGCTCGCTATTTGTAACGAGCGAGCTTTCCGGTTCGCACTTTTAGCTCGCTATTTGTAACGAGCGAGCGAGACGCTCGCACTACGAATTTCTTAGACCGCAGAATTAATGTGGCGGACCACTAATAGTCCTTTGCATTAAATTTGATGGCTAACGCGCTCGTTACAACCAGCGAGCGGGACGCTCGCACTACCTCTACCCTTCATAACTAATGATTTAGACCATTAGTAGTACTTCAAATCATTAATTCTGATGAGTAAAAAAGGTTCTACGTGTCGGCTTCAGCCCTTTGATGCGAGGACTAAAGTCGGCACGTAAAACCCATCAATGTTAAACAAATATAGTATCGATATTATCGATGAACGTGCTGGCTGATTTCCAACTGACAACTGCTAAAAGCTCTCCAAACTGAGAAATTTCAGCACCATTAGCACCATCAACAATTGAGAGTTCACTGGTATTACCAGAAATATCAAAAGTGGTTTGACCTAACTGGAAGTTGTTTATCGTATCGATTCCCTTACCTGCTTCTAGGAAAATTATATCTTGACCGCCGCCGAGCCAAATAATATCGTTACCAAAGCCACCATCAATTTTATCGTTACCAGAGCCAGTGTAAATAGTGTCATCACCAACACCGCCAAATACGATATTATCGCCTTCAGCAGCGAAAATCAGGTCATTGCCAAAGCCACCATACATCTCATCAGCTTGAGAACCACCATACATGGTGTCATCTCCAAGACCACCGAATACAATATTTTCCCCTTCAGCAGCGAAAATAGCGTCATTACCGGAGCCACCATACATAGTGTCAGCTTGAGAACCACCGTACATGGTGTCATCTCCAGCACCACCGTATAAAGTATTCATACCCTCGCTGCCGAAGATTTGGTCATTGCCTCCTTTACCGAAGATAGTATCATCACCGACATCGCCGAAAAGAGATTCGCTATTGTCTGTTCCTAAAATCGCTTCATCTCCAATCGTTTCTACGGCAATATTAATATCAATATCGTATGTACCAGTACCGGAGCCAGAACCACTACCTTCAGTAAAGGGATTGTAGCCGAAGTTTGCAAAGCCACTAACGCCAATATAATAGTTGTCAGTTGCAGTTGCAGTGAAATCAATGAAAGAATCTAAGGTAAAGGGTTCTCCAGGAGCAGGAGTATCATCACTTACAGCTACTTCATTCCCAGTAGAATCAAACAATCGTAGAATTGAATCTAAACTTGAGCCAAACTCACGTGTATCGATGTCGATAGTAACGCGATCGCCAGCATCAAGTTGCAACTCATAGATATCTACGTCAGCAGTAGATGCCACATTCGGATTATTACCAATCCTATTAGATAGGAAGAAATTTCCTGGATTAGCGGAACTCAAGTCAGTAGCAATTGCTTGAGGAATTGTATCGTTGGGTTCATCGATTGGAAATAGAGGGGTAACAAAATCCCCATCAGGGTCGAATTCATTTAAACTGGTCAAAAGATTTCCATCTTCATCGTAAGTATTGGTACTCGTATTACGAGAATCTACAACACCATCCGCATCAAAGTCGGATTCATTTAAGCTGGTTAAAAGATTTCCATTTGCATCGAAAGTATTGGTACTCGTATTACGAGAATCTACAACACCATCCGCATCAAAGTCGGATTCATTTAAGCTAGTTAAAAGATTTCCATTTGCATCGTAAGTATTGGTACTCGTACTACGAAAAACAACACCATCCCCATCAAAGTCAGATTCATTTAAGCTAGTTAAAAGATTTCCATTTGCATCGTAAGTATTGGTACTCGTATTACGAGAATCTACAACACCATCCCCATCAAAGTCAGATTCATTTAAGTTAGTTAAAAGATTTCCATATAATAGGGAACAGGATTTTAACCAGCCAATGAGAAATTAGACTTACACCTATTCACTGTATAATTTTTATCTTTAAATAATTTATGTATCAACTATCTTTAACTAAAATTTATTTTGAATATGAGAGTTAAAAATCCTCTATTCCTTGTATTAAAGGGAAAATTTATAATTTATTCAATTAAAAACAGCTATTAAAATAAAGATTTTGTAATATGTATATTTTATACTAGACTATCAATTCACCGTGAAAATACTATGTAAATGGGGAACTATACAGTCCCCACAATATATTTATCTCTCAAAAATGGCATACTTGCCGCGATCAACTGCTAACTAATTTACAATTCCATCACTCCCCGATAATGGGTTTCAATTTCTTTGACAGTTTTTGATTTACGCTTGGTTTGCCATTGACTATGTTTAAATAACTCTTGCCGCAAGCTATCAACGTCTATATTTTTAACTTTCCCACCACCGACAATTTGCTTACCATTCACCCAAACGCTATCTACTACATTTGTGGGTCTTCCCAACACTAATAAACCTACTGGATCGGTACGCGGTAATAATGATAAACTGGTTAAATCGTACATAACTAAATCGGCTTTTTTACCCACAGTCAAAGAACCAATTTCTTCTCCTAAATTCAGTCCCTTTGCTCCACCCAAAGATGCCATTTTTATTGATTCTCTGGGTGTAATCCAATGCTGATAGTCTAAATCGGTAACGTTATGTAAAATCGAACCAATTTTAATCGCTTCTAATAAATCTTGAGAATCGTTACTTGATGCACCATCACAACCAAAAGATACATTTACCCCAGCTTGACGATATTTTAAAATCGGCGCAATTCCACTTCCCAAACGTAAATTACTCAAGGGATTGTGAACCACCGTCGATTGAGTTTGTGCCAGAATATCAATGTCGCTGTCAGTTAAATGAACGCAATGAGCAAGAGAAGTGCGATGATTCAAATAACCAATTTTATGTAAATGTTCCACAGCCGTACAGCCGTACTTTTCTTGAGCTAATTTTTCCTGAGCTTTGGTTTCTAATAAATGGGAATGACGACAAAGATTATATTTATCGCTTAACTCAATACATCCTTTAAATAAAGCGTCGCTGCAAAGTTGAATTCCTGTCGGTGCTAAAGCTATATAAATCCCTTCATCCGGTTTATGAAACTGCTCGATCGCTGATTCCATTATTTCTAATGTTGCTTGAGTCGAGCGAAAATAATCCTCATGAGTTATATCAGATTCACCCGAAGGTATCCCAGATGTGAGAGATTGATCTTGAATCAAAGGTGCGATAATTGCCCGAATACCAACTTTTCGATAAGCTTCAACTGCAACAGTAACGGTTTCAATTTCCTTTCCCGGAATTAAGACTAAATGGTCAACTACACTCGTACCACCCGATAATAAAGTTTCTACCGCAGTCCCCAAAGCGCTAAGATAAACTTGTTCTGTATCCAGGGGTGCAAAATCATAAAGTTCTGCCAACCATAACTCTAAAGGATAAATTGACATTATCCCCCGCTGCCACATTTCCGAAGAGTGAGTGTGAGCGTTAACGAATCCCGCTAACAGTAGCTTATTTGTACCATCAATTGCTTCGCCGATAATATCTAAACTAGGGGAAATAGCCGCGATATTTCCATCTATAATTTGAACATCCACCGTAGCGTAATCGTCTTCAACTGGAATCAAAACATTTTGAATTGTAAAATTCACGATTTTATCCTTAATTAAGTATTACAAAGAATTAAAGGTCAACCGATTTTAGATTTTAGATTTTGAATTTTGGATTTTGGATTGATTTTACGGAAGAATCCGTAGCTTGTACTATTTTCCACAAGGATCGATCAAAGATTAAAGGTCAAAGGTCAAAGGTTAAAGGTCAAAGGTTAAATAATTTCTAACTCTTAACTCCTAACTCTTAACTCCTAACTCCTAACTCCTAACTCCTAACTCCTAATTCCTAATTCCTAATTCCTAACTCCTAACTTTTATGATGAAACCATTAAGAACCTTGGGAGTTGCGCCGAATGCTTGGATGGTAAATGATACTATCGCAGACATTACTCGTTCTCCCGTTGATCCACAACCCGTTATTGTAGCGACAGAAACCAAAAATGTGCGCTTTGATTTGGCAAAATCCGCGATTATTGTTATCGATATGCAAAATGATTTCTGCCATCCCGACGGCTGGTTAGCGCATATTGGAGTAGATATATTACCCGCACGTCAACCGATTCAGCCTTTACAAAGCTTACTGACCGTATTGCGATCGCACTCTTTACCCGTAATATGGCTCAATTGGGGAAACCGTAACGATTTGTTGAATATCAGTGCTGGTTTGCACCATGTTTACAATCCTACTGGTTCCGGTGTCGGTTTGGGAGATGCTTTACCTCATAACAATGCCAAAGTTCTCACAAAAGATAGCTGGGGTGCAGCAATAGTAGATGAATTAGAACAATTACCTGGCGATATTTACGTAGATAAATTTAGAATGAGCGGCTTCTGGGACACACCCCTAGACAGCATTTTAAGAAATTTGGGTAAAACAACATTATTCTTTGCAGGTGTCAATGCCGACCAATGTGTTCTTTGTACCTTACAAGATGCTAATTTTTTAGGATACGACTGTATTTTGATCGAAGACTGTACAGCTACAACTTCCCCCGAATACTGCTGGTTAGCAACACTTTATAACGTGAAACAATTATTTGGTTTTGTTACAGACTCACAGAGGATTATTAAAGGAATCGGTAAAAAGTGATGGGGTAATTAAATAATTAAAAACTTCTAACTCCCTACTACCCCCTACTACTAAAATGATTAACAGTTGCGTAATTCCAGTTGTCAAATCTCCATCTGATTATCAAGCGTATCGCATTAGCCCCAACGATTCTAACCGTTTAGCGATTGTTTTTGATCCGGCGATCGCCAATTCATCATTGACCTGTTGTGTAGAAATTTTCGATGTGGGTGGAAAAACTCCCCCAAATCGTCATTTGTTCGCTTTAGAAATGTTTTTTATTCTCAAAGGAGAAGGTCAAGCAACTTGTGATGGTAAAACTGTATCAATTAAAGCGGGAGATAGTCTACTAGTTCCTCCTACTGGTACTCATGTGATCGAAAATACAGGTTCGGGACGTTTATACACGTTAACTATTATGGTTCCCAACGAAGATTTTGCCGAATTAATTCGCAGCGGTATACCTGTAGAATTGGATGCGGAAGATATGGCAGTTTTGGGGAGACATTCATCAATTAACAATTAACAATTTATGAGCTTTATCCAGATGATAATTGATAATTGATGTTTGATTTATGGCATTTAGCAATTATAAGAGTATTAGCGCGGTTATTAGAAAGTTTCAAATTAAGTACTTGCAGGAAAATTTTATGCTGGAAGTAGATTTCCCAGTAAAAGATTCATTCCGAGAAGAACTTGATTTGTTATTTACAGACGGAGTTGTTGATAATTCTGAAGATGCTATTTGCGAGAATTTGATTTATCCGGTTTTGAAAGAAGTTTGGAAACCTTATAGAAGTCAGTTAACTTTGTGGAGTCATCAAGCGCTAATTTATGATGAAGATTTATCAGGTATTCCGGATTATACGGTCACTCAAAGAAATCTTTTAGCAACTATCGTTTTTGATAAACCGCATTTCTTGACAGTTAAAGCTAAACAAGACAAGTTTGAAGAAGGATGGGGACAGTGCTTAGCAGAAATGATCGTGGTGCAGCGACTAAATAATGACTTAGATAATGATGTTTTTGGAATTGTTTCTAATGGTAAGATATGGCAATTCGGTAAACTTAAATTCGATGTTTTTACTAGAAATAAAAACTTGTATGTAATTCAGGATTTAGATAAGTTATTTGCTGCGGTAAATTACATATTTAGGCAATGCGAACGGTTGACAATTAACAATTTATGAGCCTTATCCAGATGGTAATTGATGTTTGATAGATAATCATACCATCCGCACCATATTGAATTTGCCAGCAGGATTATTATAAGCAACCGACTGCGCTGTCAGTGAACGAAAAGCAAAAAGTCGCAATCAATTTTCTTGCTTTCCCAAGTTAAAATGCTTCATCCCACAAATAAGAGTAATAGTACGCAGGAATAAACTATCTTTATCGTATAAATTGTAGTTTGTACCCAATTATTATACAGAAGGTGCTTGCATGGCAGAACCTTTTATATTCGTGCTATTTAAACTAGTTTGGCAAGACTTATTAGAAGATATAGCCTATGATTCGATGAAGAAAAGTTGGCAAACCCTTCAAATATTAATTGACCAAAATAAGCAGCATAAACAAGTTAGTCAAGATTTAATTGTTGCATTAGAAAAGTGTTTCAATTTATCGCTGAAAACTATTGCAGAAAAATGTCGAGATGACTTAATCAAAAATTCGACTTTTACTCAGTATCGTGGAGCTAAGATTTATAAACCTATAGAAAAGGATACAGATATTAAGAACTTAGAAAACAAAATCAACTTATTAGAAAAGCAGTTAAAACAACTTAATACAAATAGATTAGATAATTCATCGGTTATCAAACCCGATCAACTTCACGAACTACTAATACAATTATCTCAACCAAATTATCAACATTCTCCAGAAGTTAAACAAGATATAAATAATCAACTATTTAAACAAGCAGAAAAAGATTGTCACGTAAATATTTATAAAGCTACAATTAGAGATGAAAAAAACGGACTACATAAACAAATATTCTATAATTTTTTAATCGTAATTGAACCGAACGAACAGCTTAACCGTATATTTAATGCCGGGACATATTTGATATTAAATCATGTCCAGAAGAAAATTTAATCGTTCTCAAATGCCGTTTCCTCGTTCCCATCCTCTCTCCGATCTCGTTCCCAGCCTCTCTCTCGTTCTCTCGTCTCTCGTTCCCAGCCTCCGGCTGGGAATGCCTTATTCTCTCGTTCCCAGCCTCCGGCTGGGAATGCCTTACAGGAGGCTCCGCCTCCAGTGTATAAAAAGAAGACGGCAGAGCCTTCCAGAATGGGTTCCCAGCCAGAGACTGGGAACGAGTCAACTAGTTAATAAATTATATTTCCAGTACATCAATCTTTAAAATTGTTT
>NZ_JAYGHM010000082.1:14945-34071 GCF_034931125.1 Rivularia sp. UHCC 0363
GCCAGTGAGCAGGGTCATCTATATAACCACGCCTGACCGGGTTATTATGTATATATTCCAACTTTTGTATCAGCATTTTTTCGCTTATTAATGCTTGTGGATGCGAACCTTCTTGCCATAATTGATAATCTTGATTATTCTTATGCAATGCTTTGTGAAACTTTAATTGTTTAAGTAAATATTCTTTTTTACTATCCTTTAAACTATCAATTATTGAACGAGCAGTAAATGATTTAAAAGCTGCTATTTCCTTTGAAATATTTTCTGCTGAAGCGATTAAATGAAGGTGATTTTCCATAATTATATAAGCGTGCAAAGCTAAACGCTCATTACTGGAAAGAAAGTCTAAGGATTTGATAATTATCTGGGCAAATTCTGGCTGACTAAATAGAGGAATCCAGTTGACAACGGTGCAGGTAAGAAACTGTGGATAATCTTCGATAAATTTATAACGAGAGCGTCCCATAAAGTAATGTAAAATATTTATATTAACTAGGCTTTACCTAATTAATATTGTTCCCAGTCTTCGACTAAAAACTAAATATTGCCCTCATTTTTCTCTTCTCTCCGATCTCGTTCCCAGTCTCTCTCTCGTTCCCAGCCTCCGGCTGGGAATGCCTTGCAGGAGGCTCCGCCTCCGGTGTATAAAAAGAAGGCAGAGCCTTCCAGAATGCGTTCCCAGCCAGAGACTGGGAACGAGTTGGAATAGCCAGAGACTGGGAACGAGTTGGAATGCGTTCCCAGCCAGAGACTGGGAACGAGTTGGAATAGCCAGAGACTGGGAACGAGTTGGAATAGCCAGAGACTGGGAACGAGTTAGACTGGGAAAGAGTTGATCGTTGCTAACTACGTTGGTATGACAAACTTTTCTGCTCCCCCCAGTTCAAATGCTGTATGGATTGCTTTTAAGGCTTTGACTCCTTCAGGCTCCGCGACTACACAGCTAATTTTAATTTCTGAGGTGGTAATCATTTGAATGTTGATTTGTTCTTGGGATAGGGCTGCAAACATTTTCGCTGCAACTCCTGGCTGTCCTACCATTCCCGCTCCAACTATGCTGACTTTGGCGATTTCCATATCCAGCACTACTTCACCCCAACCGCATTCGACTGCTGCTTTTTGCAATAATTCTTGAGCGGCTCGTGCTTCTACTCTGGCTACTGTAAAGGCAATATCCCGTGTGGGAACTCCTTTGATGACATGACAGCGCTGGGATTGAATAATCATGTCAACGCTGATGTTATGTTCTGCTAAGGTTCCGAAAATGTTCCCTGCCATTCCCGGTAAATCTGGAACCCGACGAATCCCCAACCGCGCTTGTTTCATGTCCAGGGCTACTCCTCTGACTGGAGGGGAAGAGGGGGGGAGGGGCAGGGGAGAGGAGGGGGAATCTTCTATATCAAATGTTTCTCGCAGTGCGGTTACGGCTTTTTCACAATCCACGCTGTCAATGACGCAACTAACTTTGACTTCGCTCGTCGAAATCATCTTGATGTTAACTCCCTTACGCGCTAAGGTGGCGAACATTTCCGCTGCTACACCCGGACGACCAATCATTCCCGCACCGACTATACTTACTTTGGCAATCTGCTGCTGTATCATAACTTCGGCTTGTTCAACTTCTTCATTGTTGTTAGCTCGGAGTGCTGGCGCGATCGCAACTGCAACTGCTTCGGCTTTTTTTAATATCGGTGTCATTACGGTGAAGGCTATGTCGTTTGTATTACCTTCGTGTATGGACTGAATAATTAAATCTACGTCTACTTTCTGACGCGCAATTTCGCCGAATAGCCTTGCTGCTACCCCTGGTTTATCGGGTACGCGCAATAAAGAGACTTTAGCTTGATTAGTATCAAATTCAACATCATCAACGGGTCGCGCTATTTCTAAATTAGTTAGCGATCGCGGTTTTGGGGGGGGTGAATCAACGATAGTACCGGGGTCGTCTGTCCAACTGGAACGCACCACCAAACGCACACCATAATTACGGGCTATTTCTACAGCGCGGGGATGCAGCACTTTTGCTCCCAAGGAAGCCAATTCCAACATTTCATCGCTGGTAATTTGTTCCATCAATCGCGCTTCTGGAACCAAACGGGGGTCTGTAGTTAATATCCCCGGTACGTCTGTATAAATTTCACATTTTTCTGCATTCAAGGCAGCGGCGATCGCCACCGCTGAAGTGTCGGAGCCGCCGCGTCCCAAGGTGGTAATTTCGATTTCTTCTGTGCTGCTCATCCCCTGGAAACCAGCAACTACAACGACCAGACCTTCTAACAAACATTTCTCGATGCGTTGAGTAGCAATATGTAAAATCCGAGCGCGGGTGTGTTCGGCTTCAGTAACAATTCCCACCTGTACCCCCGTTAAAGAAACCGCTGGCTGTCCGATTTCCTGCAATGCCATACTTAGTAAAGCAATAGATACCTGCTCCCCAGTAGAAAGCAACATATCCATTTCTCGTCTTGAAGGGTTAGGAGAAATTTCAGAGGCAAGTTTCACAAGTCCATCAGTCGATTTACCCATTGCCGAAACTACCACAACCAGCGAATTTCCAGCCTTAACCGTTTCACAAACGCGCTTTGCTACCGCTTGAATGCGTTCAACTGAACCGACAGAAGAACCACCGTATTTTTGAACTACGAGCGCCATAATAATTTTACGGGATGTATGGGGGATGGGGATGGGGGGACAAGGGGATGGGGGGACAAGGGGATGGGGGGATGGGGGGGAGGAATAATTTATAACTCCTAACTCCTAACTCCTAACTCCTAACTCATAACTTATAACTCCTAACTCCCAACTTACTGCACGATACCCGATCGCAATGCACGAACTGCTGCTTGGGTGCGATCGTCAACGCAAAGTTTGCTGAGAATTCCTCGGACATGGGTTTTGACTGTGCCGATTGTTAAGTATAGTCTTTTAGCAATTTCTGCATTGTCGCATCCAGAAACTATTAGTTCTAATACTTCCAATTCTCGTTTGGTCAAGGGATAAGTTTCTATAACTTTTTCAACTTCTGCATCTACCGCTTGAATTGCTACAGTTTTTGCATCTGCACCTGCTTTCCCTTGAGCTGCTTCTTGACGTACTTGTCGGAGTACAATATCTGCAATGGTTGGGTCAATCCAAGAACTACTTGCAGCGGTCGCTTCTACTGCTTCTACTAATTTTTCGCTTTCAATATCTTTCATGCAGTAAGAATCAGCACCAGCACCAAAAGCTGCTAATACGGCTTCATCGCTGTTTTGCATGGTTAAAACTAATAGCTTTGTATCTTCGTTCTGAATCTCTGCTTGATATTGCCGAAATCTTCGCGTTAATTCAATCCCATCTATATCGGGTAAACCAAGGTCGATGGTAGCAACATCCGGTTTTAAACTCTTGAGCAGATTTAAACCATCTGTTCCGTTCGCAGCTTCACCAACAATTTTAATTGTTTCGCGTGTTTCCAAAGCCGCTCGTAGCCCAATTCTGGTCAAGTTATGGTCTTCAATTACAACTACTCTAATTTCATTCATATCAAGCAACCTTTACCCATATTATTTAAAACCCTATTTAACATAGCAGAGCTATTCTACAAAAAACTTTATGTTTATTTTATTAAATACATTTACACCTATCGTCAAATCATCACAAGTCTTATGTTTACAAATAGTTATAAATTCAATTTTTTTATTTCATCCCCACGATAGATACATATATATTAAATAACTGGACTACAGAAGCTATGAAAAACAATATTTAAACAACTATATATAGATAAAGGTTAAAGGTCAAAAGTCAAAAGTTCAAAATTTTTAACTCCTAATGCCTAATGCCCTATGCCCCATGCTCCATGTCCTTAGCTATGAATCAAAATCGTTATCCTGCTGAAAATAATCTTACCACCCAAACTGATGCTCGGTTGGGGCGAATTATGCAGGCGATCGCGCAGGTTATTTGGTGTGCAAATGCAGATGGGCAGGCTACCTATTTTAATCAACAATGGTACCAATTAACTGGATTGGATGAAAATCAATCTTTGGGTTTAAATTTTCTGCAAGCAGTTGACCCACAACAACGCAATCGGGTTGCTGAGTCTTGGTTGTCGGCGATTCAAGCACGGCGAATATGGAAAGATGAATTTAGAATTATACATCAAGATAATCAAGCTTATTGGTATGCAGCTTCTGCTCAGCCTTATTTTGATGAACATAGACAAATAATTGAGTGGGTAGCGGTTTGTCATAATATTGACGAAGCAAAACGCAAAGATGCTGAATTAGAAGAACATAAAGAATTTCTCAAAATTTTGCTTTCTGAGTATCACGATGGTGTAGTTGCTTGCGATCAAAATGCGATCGCTTCAAAACAGCAATCAAATCAAGAAGCAAATTTAGAAGTTGAAAAATACTTTGAAAGGCTAACTTTAGCCTTAGATGCGGCTAAAATGGGTTCTTGGCATTGGGATTCATTTACGAATAAAAATATATGGACTCCCTACCACGATGTTATTTTTGGTTACGAACCGAGTAATGGAGAACGTACCTATGAAGATTGGTCTGCTCGCATTCATCCGGATGATTTACCTTTAGCTGAAGCTGCTTGGAAAATTGCTTTACGAGAGCATCAAGATTATGTTTGCGAGTATCGGATAGTTTTACCCGATGGTGTTGTGCGTTGGGTTGAATCCTACGGTCGCTATTATTATGATGACACGGGTCAAGCTTTGCGGATGGCTGGAACTGTTACCGATATTACTAATCGCAAAAAACAGCAGCAGGCTTTACAGGAGAGCGAACGTCGCTACAGTACTTTAGCTCAAATTTCTCCAGTTGGTATTTTTAGTTATGACACATCCGCCAATTTATCTTACGTAAATCAACGCTGGTGCGAGATTACGGGGTATAGTTTTGAACAGGTAGTTCATCAAGGATGGCGCGAAATAATTCATCCTGAAGATAAAGCGCGAGTCGAAGCAGAGGTAGAGCGGACAATAAAACAGCAAATACCCCTTGAATGCGAGTTTCGCTTTCAGCGTCCCGATCAATCTATAGTTTGGGTATTCGTTCAATCTGTACCGGAGATCAATGCGGATCGAGTGATTAGTTATGTCGGTACAGCTACAGATATTACTCAACGTAAACAATCAGAATCAGCGCTACAAGAAAGTGAAAAACGGTTCCGTTCAACGTTTGAACAAGCAGCAGTGGGTATTGCTCATGCAGATTTGAGTGGTAAATTTATCCGGGTGAATCAGAAGCTATGCGATATTTTGAGTTATAGTCGCGAGGAGCTTTTACAACTAAGATTTCACGAAATTACTTATCAAGACGATCTAGAAAGCGATTTAAAACAGGTTCGCGATTTACTTGCGGATCGAACCGAAAATTTCTCGATGGACAAGCGCTACGTTTGTAAAAATGGTTCCATCATTTGGGTAGAGATGACGGTTTCTTTTGTGCGTCGAGCGAACGGTTCACCAGAATATTTTCTCGGTGTGATTCAAGATATAAGCCAGCGTAAACAAGCGGAAACTCAAATGCAACTGCGATCGCAGGAGCTAGAGCAATTAAATATATTATTAACTCAAACTACGGCACAATTAAGAAAGCGTAATTCGGAATTGGATCAATTTGCTTATGTTGCATCCCACGATTTAAAAGCACCCTTAAGAGCGATCGCTAATCTTTCCCAATGGTTGGAGGATGATTTATCGGAGGTGTTAGAAGTTGAAAATCGTCATCATTTGGAATTATTGCGTCAGCGAGTCTACCGGATGGAAGCTTTAATTGATGGGTTGCTGCAATATTCTCGTATCGGACGTGTTGACGTTGCGGAAGAAATGGTCGATGTGGGGATGCTTTTAGAGGAAATAATTGAAAACCTTGCTCCACCAGAAAATTTTACCATCGAAGTAAAACATCCGATGCCGATCTTAAATACGAAAGGTATCATGTTAAAGCGAGTATTAATCAATTTAATTGACAATGCGATTACTCATCATCATGGTTCGTCAGGTCACATAAATATTTCTGTAGAAGAAAAAGCCGGATATTATGAATTCGCGATATCTGATGATGGTCCGGGGATTTCTCCTCAATATCACGATAAAATATTTGTAATTTTCCAAACTTTACAAGCCCGCGATCGCAAAGAAGGTACTGGAGTCGGTTTATCGATTGTGAAAAAAATTCTTGAAGGTGAAGGAGCTACAATTACTGTGGATTCTGATGTTGGGAAAGGCGCAACTTTTTGTTTTACTTGGCATAAATAATTATGGATAATGCCCCAACTTAATTTATTTACAAAAACTACTAACATTTGGCACTCTTTACCAGTCCGCTATCGGGGTGCAATTATCGTCGCGCTTCCTTTTTCTTGCTTGATTGTAACTTTAATTGCTTCTGGGTGGTCAAGACAAAATGCGATCGCAACTTATCAGCAGATTGACCATACAAAAACGGTACTTTTAGATAGCAATAGATTACTAAAAATTTTATTAGATGCGGAAACAGGAACTCGCGGCTATATAATTTCTCGCAATCCGACATTTTTACAACCCTACAATCAAGCACGTCTAGAATTACCAAAGATTATCAATCGGTTAAATAAAAACTTACCCGATGATGCTCAAGGGAAAAAATTTAAACAGATCGAAGACTTAGCCCAGAAAAATATTGATATTTTAGATCAAAGAATCAAAAAGCTTGAACAAACACAAAGCAACACAATACCATCAGCAGATGATTTGCTTTATCAAGGTAAAAACCTCATGGATACAATTCGCGAGGTAATTGACGTTTTCCAGGAAGAAGAATTACATCAGCTAGATATCTATCGTCAAAATTTAGACAATATTCGCGATAAAAATACTAATATACTATGGTTTACGGTTACGATTAGTATCTCAAGCTATGTCGGAGCAATTTATTTATTCAGCAAGCTTGATTGGCAAATTGAAGGACAGCAATTACAAATCCAAGAAAAGAAAAGTCTGCTTAAAGGAATCATGGAGAATATAGTAGATGGAATTATTACTTTAGATAGATACAATCATATTGATAGTTTTAATCAAGCAGCAGTAACGATGTTTGGTTATCAACCTCAACAAGTAATGGGTAAAAATCTTAATTTATTGATTTATGATACACAAGAAACTGAAAAATCCCAACTTAATTTAAATATTTCTGCGACACATCAAGGTTTACCTATGTACGCTTTAGGTAATCGTCAAGTAGGGGAAAACTTTCCGGTTGAAATATCGATCAGCGACTTAGAAGACGGTAGCGGTAAGATGGTAATTATCCGCGATATTACCGAAAGACAACAAGTAAGACAAAAACTAGAAGCGAACGTTCAAGAATTATCCAGATTAAGTTTATTATTAGCAAATACTAATCAAGCTTTGACCGAACGTAATCAAGAATTAGACAGCTTTGCTTACATCGCTTCTCACGATTTAAAAGCACCTTTAAGAGGAATTGTCAATCTTTCTCAATGGTTGGAAGAAGATGCTAAAGATAATTTAGCACCGGAGAATCAAGAGCAACTCCAACTTTTAAGAAAACGAGTTTACCGTATGGAAACTTTGATTGATGGTTTGCTGCAATATTCGCGGGTAGGAAGAACTCAAACTTCATCGGAAAAAGTTGATGTTAGCGAACTGTTAGCAGAAATTACCGATTCGCTTAACCCTCCAGCAACGTTTAACATCGAAATTGCTCCCGAAATGCCGGTATTTATCACCAAAAAATTGCTTTTAAGTCAGGTATTTGCGAATTTAATTAGTAATGCGATTAAACATCATCCCCGCGATGATGGTAACTTAAAAATTTCCGTAGAAGACAGTGGGGAATTTTATCAGTTTATCGTTGCTGATGACGGTCGCGGTATTGACCCCAAAAATAACGATAAGGTTTTCACGATCTTTCAAACCCTCGAATCTCGCGATCGCAAGGAAAATACCGGCGTTGGTTTATCTATTGTCAAAAAAATTGTTGAGTCGGAGGGTGGTAAAATCAGCTTAGACTCCGAGTTTGGTAAAGGAGCAACCTTTCGTTTCACCTGGTTGAAAACAACTTAGAACAAAGGTAGAACAATAGTACTTCATCCGATAGGTATAGGCGATTTCAGATCGAATCCTCACTAATGGTCGGACACCGCCGTGCAACTATCAGTTTACAATTCATTAGAGTACAACTTTTAGAATGCTCTATTAATTTTTACATAGGCATTTAAAGGATTTATCGTAAATTACAATGCAGGAAAATGACAGAATAGTAAATGTCTTACTTGTGGAAGATGACGAAGTAGACATTATGAACGTCGAGCGAGCGTTCAAGAAGGCTCACATTAACAATCCACTGTATGTAGCTAGGAACGGAATCGAAGCGCTGACGATGTTGCGGGGAGAGAATCAACAAGTTTCCCAAGTACCCAATGAGCGACGTTTGATTTTGCTTGATATTAATATGCCTAAAATGAGCGGTTTGGAATTTCTACAAGCCTTGCGTGCGGATAAAAATTTAAAATTAACCCCAGTTGTGATGCTGACAACATCCAACCAGGATCGAGACATGATCGAAGCTTTCGATTTGAATGTCGCTGGTTATCTATTAAAGCCAGTAACTTTTTCCAAGTTTGTCGATTTAATGGCAACTCTTAATAGATATTGGTCTTCGTCTGAAATGCCTAATTAACTAAAATGTACATTAGGAAATTTTCAGATGTTAAAAATCATAAATTATTATGCTTTCTATTAAAAAAACATACCCATTTATTAAGTAGATTATCCTGTAGAAGTTTGATTAACTTTAGTATATAAATATGTAATAGCTAACAAAAAATCGCCAATATATTTAAGATAATAAACTCATATAACAAATAAATCAGGACTTACGCGATTGTCACAAGACTCGGATGGTGCCGTACACTCACCGTCTTATTACTAGGTTGATAATTAGTCTGTGTACTAGCACCCTACAAAAAAATGTGCCAGTTGCGTAAGTCCTATAAATAAAGGAAATATCATACCTTTTTAGCTTGTTGCTTTTTCAAGTCTATGGAAGAAAATCTGAAAATTTTAATTGTCGATGATGATGAAGTAGACCGCATGGCTGTTAGTCGTGCTTTGAAAACAGCAGGTATCAAAATGAAGCTGTTTGAAGCAAGCGACTATTTAGCAGCTGTTGAAATCCTAGCAGAAAATGACTTTGACTGTATTTTTGTCGATTACCTTTTACCGGGGAAAGATGGATTAGCTTTGGTGCAAGAAATCCGAAATTCCGGTTCTAAAGTGCCGTTGATAGTTTTAACCGGACAGGGAGACGAACAAACTGCGGTAGACTTAATGAAAGCAGGTGCTTCCGACTATATTACTAAGTCAAGAATTACTCCGGATTTACTCAGCGCAACTTTGAGAAATGTGATTCGTGTCTATGAAGTGGAAGCACGAATAGAGTTATTTAATCAACAGTTACGAGAAAGTAACGAACTGTTGAAGAAGAAAAATAAGGAATTAGAAGAAAAGAAAGAACAAATTCACGTACAAAATTTAAAATTATTAGAAGCTTCAGAGATTAAATCAAAATTTTTAGCCACAATGTCGCACGAATTGCGAACTCCTTTGAATGCGATTATGGCATTTTCACAAATGTTACAGCGTAAAAACAAAGGTAATTTTTCTGATGCTCAAGTAGATATGATCGAACGCATTCATAATAACGGTAAAAATTTACTGGTTTTGATTAGCGATATCCTTGACTTATCTAAAATCGAAGCAGGGGGTTTAGAATTACATCCTGAAGAATTCGATTTATCTCAGTTAATTAATACGACTGTCGATGAACTACGCTCTTTAAAAGTCAATAAAAAATTAGATTTAAAAATTAAAAATAATCTCCAGAATACTAAGGTATTTAATGATAAGACCCGCGTTCGTCAGGTTTTAGTAAACTTGATTTCCAATGCGATTAAATTTACCGATCAAGGAATGGTTTCCATCCAAGCAAAGGAAATATCAGATACTCACCTTGGGATTGTTATTGAAGATACGGGTATTGGGATTTCTGCAAGTGATATTAAACATATTTTTGAACCATTTCGGCAGATTAATCAATCAATTTCGCGTAAATATGCCGGTACGGGATTGGGTTTAGCAATTACCGAATCTTTAATCAAAATGATGGATGGTCGCATTTTAGTTGACAGCGAAGTTGACAAAGGTTCGACGTTCATAGTGGAATTACCGCGCTATATTAAAGTAGAGGAATAGGAACTAGGGAATAGGGAATAGGGTACAGAAAAAAATATTAGTTAAAGTAACTTAAAATTTCATAATATATATAAAGTATTTTAAACTTTATAAAAGCAAAAAAATATGAGGGTGAGAATTACCCATTTTTAGGTAGAAAATATTATGTCCGATCGCAAACGAGAAAAAAAAGACCGCATCTTAGTAGTTGACGATATTTTTGATAACTTATTAGTCATCGAAACTATTTTGGAAGATGAAGGATATGAAATTGAAGTTCATGAAGATAGTAAAATAGCTTTGGCGATCGTGGAAGAATCTCCACCAGATTTGATTCTTTTAGATGTAATGATGCCGGAAATGGATGGTTATGAATTTACCCGTCGTATTCGTCAAAATCAACAGTTACCATTTATTCCTATTTTATTGATTACGGCTTACGATAGCATCAGCGTTGTGGAAGGATTAGATGCGGGTGCAGATGATTTTATTCACAAACCAGTCGATGCTGATGAGCTTCAAGCGCGAGTACGTAGCCTATTACGTCTCAAACACAGTATAGATGAACGCGACCATATGGCAAGTTTGCGTCAAGATTTTGTTTCCCGCTTCACCCACGACCTGAGAACACCTTTAGCTGCTTCCAATCGCATTTTAAAGTTATTGCGTGAAGGGAGATTTTTTGAAGTATCTCCACCAGTTGAGCAGATATTCAGCACCATGATTACTAGCAACGATGACTTGCTACACATGGTAAATAGTTTGCTCGAAGTTTATCGTTATGAAGCTGATTGCAAACAAATTAACCTCGATAAAATTAATATTTCCGATTTAGTCCGCGATGTCGTTCAAGAATTAACTCCTTTAGCTGAAGAAAAAGGATTAACCCTAAAGTTAAATTTACAAGATGAAAATCCACAAGAGACTGGATCTAATATTGTTGCTGACAGAATAGAAATCAAACGAGTCTTGACTAATCTAATCGGAAATGCAATTAAATTTACCAGTCAGGGATTTATCGAAATTAGTTTACAGCTAGATTCACAAACAGCAGAAATTAAAATCAAAGATACAGGAACCGGAATTTCACCAGAAGAACAAACAATATTATTCGAGAGATTTCGACCGGGTAAACACAAAAATTCCGGTAGCGGTTTGGGGTTATATTTATCTCGTTGTATTATCGAAGCACATGAAGGCTCTATTAATGTAGAATCCGAACCAGATAATGGAAGTTTATTTACAATTAGTTTGCCAGTAAACAGCGAACAGTAATACATCTGTTCACGTCCCTATTTCCCATTCTAATACTAAAGATGTAAGTTAAGAATGATAAGCAAAAGAACAAATATATTTACAGTCATTGTTAAATTATTATTAACTGATAGCTGTTCATTGATCGTTGATTATGAAAGATATATTTGAACTTGATGCTCCGAAAGGAAGTTCTATTGCGGGTCACTTACTGGATTTGGGAAACCATCCTTTAGAGTTTTTAACAGATTGCGGTCGCAATTATGGAGATATTATTCCTTTACAGTTGGGATTAACTCCTGCTTGTTTGATTGTTAATCCCGATTATATTGAACAGGTTCTCAAGGAACGCAATTCGTTTATTAAAAGTAGAGGATTTCGCGCTCTAAAAACTTTGCTGGGTGAAGGTTTACTGACTAATGAAGGGGAATCTTGGTTTCGTCAACGTCGATTAGTACAACCCGTTTTCCACCAAAAACAAATTAATGGTTACGGAACGGTGATGGTGGAATACAGTGAAGCAACGAGTGACTGGGTTGATGGGGAAATCCGCGACGTTCACGCTGATATGATGAGCTTAACTCTCAAAATTGTGATGAAGTGCATTTTTGACCAAGATGTCAGCGAGGGAGAAGCGAAAGATGTCGCTAATGCATTAGATGTAGCGATGAATTGGTTTGAAAGCAAGCGTAAGCAGAATTTTTTGATTTGGGAATGGTTCCCCAGACCGGAAAATATCCGCTATCGCAATGCTATTCAAAAAATGAATGAAAGTATTTACAGTCTGATTCAGCAAAAACGCCATAATAACGAAAATGGTACAGATTTACTGTCAATGTTGATGCAAGCACGGGATGAAGATGATAACTCCCAAATGAGCGATCGCCAATTGCGCGATGAAGTAGCTACTTTGATGCTAGCAGGTCACGAAACTACTGCCAATGCTTTATCTTGGACGTGGATGCTTTTGGCTCAACATCCCCAGGTTGAAGCTAAATTACAGGATGAGTTAAAAACCGTTTTGGATGGACGTTTACCGACTATTGAAGATTTACCGCGTTTACAATACGCCAATATGGTAATCAAAGAGTCGATGCGATTGTATCCCCCGGTATCGATTTTTGGACGCGAAGCTGTGGAAGATTACCAGCTTGATGGTTATCAAATTCCTGCTGGATGTGTGGTGATGATCAGTCAGTGGGTAATGCATCGTCATCCTAAATATTTTGAGAATTCGGAAGAATTTATCCCCGAACGTTGGGATGATTTAGAAAAACGCTTACCCAGAGGTGTTTATATACCTTTTGGTGATGGCCCACGCATTTGTATTGGTAAGGGTTTTGCGATGATGGAAGCAGTATTAATACTTGCTACTATTGCTCAAAAGTATAAACTAAATCTTGTCCCAGACCATGCGATCGTTCCTCAACCTTCGATAACTTTGCGACCCGAACATGGTATTAAGGTAGAAATCACAAAGCGCAATTAAGGTGTAGGACTGTGGACGCAATTTTATCAACGGCTAAAGAGTTACATTCAGAATTACTAGATTTTGTTTTAGAAGCTGAAGACGATTTAGCCGTATCTTTAGAAGCTTTTAGCGCAAAACAATTAGCGAATTTTTCCGAATCCCAATATACGGGTGCGGTTCAGAATGAAATGGTGCTGAATATGTTTCTGACTGAAGGTAAGGTCGGAGACAAGCAACCAATCGATCTATTTTTGCAATCCCACCCCGATTTATCTCCCGAACAGCGAGATATTGTTCATAATTTTCAGCGCAGTTTTGCTGGTTTATTTGTAGTTAACCAAATTTTTGATGATGGTTTTGAATTGACAAACTGGTTAACAGAAAAACAATATGTGATTAAAATTAGCGAGCAAGAACAACAATTAAAACGTGCAAAAGTTGCAGAAATCTTATTAGGACGAATTGCACCAGTAAACGATCAATACTGGATGTTTTCTTCTCCAGTTACCATCATGGGTCGGTTGGGTAAACCAAAATTAGCTGTAGCAATTGGCAATTTTAAGAACAATTACCAAAATTATTTATACGGTGATGCTCCGGAATTACTTGAGGAAGCATGGCTTTCTGTGGAAAAATACCACCAAGGGTTTATTGACTTTTTCAACAGTGATGAAATAACTTTGCCGGGATATCAATTAGAACAAAAGCTCAGCGAACTTCAAGAACAAGTAACTCAAAGCAGATTAGCAGCAGCGGGGATCGATAGCTCCAAATCTCTTAAGGAAATGGCGCAAGAAAGCGGTATTACGGATGAAGAGATGGCGGAAGTTACTGAAGGAATGGGTATGGAAGCGAAAGCCGTTTCTCAGGTGTTGAACAGCAACAAAAGCCTTAAAATGGTCATGCCTAAAGTAGAATTACCTCCACACCTTAAAAAAGCCGAACAAGTTACTGTATTGAGCTTTCCTCGTTGGGGACAAATATTTTTAACAAACTATACTCAATTTAAGATGCTTTTAGATGGGAATATTGATCGCGAAATAAATGCAGATAAATTAGTACGGGAATATTTGGAATCTCCCGATATTAAAGCCTGTGTTTGGCAGCGTTTATCAGCAGAATACCCCGAACAATTAGAAAAACTCTTACAGCAAGTCTTAAATCGACCGGAATTTGATTTAAAGCAAGATTATACTAACTTGTTAAGTGAATTTAACAAAAGTTTAAATCCAGTATTACCAGAAGTTGCTAGCGTTCCAATACATCTACATAACCTGTTCCAAGAAGCATTATCAGAAGTCAAGGGAAAGGGTAATAAGAAAGGTAAAACTAAGTCTAAAGGAGGATTCGCTTCTTGAGTTCAGACAATAAATATTTGTGTGTTAATTCATACTTTGTATCTTAAATAAATACTTAAAACGCATTAGGAAGTTGATTCGATTGATTTCAACTTCATAATTCCATACTAATTTTCACAAAAGGATTATTTACATAGTTCGATATACTTAAGAACAAATTTCTATTCCTCTCGAATATCAATATTACTTCTCACTATAGATTTGCTTTCCAGTTGAAAATTGATAAATTAGGGATAAGAAAACAAACACAACTCTTGTTGAGGAGAACAGAATCATGGGTAACATAATTGCATGGATAGTTTTAGGTCTTATTGCTGGTGCGATCGCTAAAGCTATCTACCCCGGTCATCAAGGTGGTGGAATCCTCGCAACAATGGTTTTAGGTATAGTTGGTGCATTTGTTGGTGGAATGATCTTTACATTCTTAAATACTGGAAAATTAGCATTAGTTGCAAGCGCTGGTTTAAATATTGGTTCGATTATTGTAGCTATCATTGGTGCAATGGTTGCAATCTTCATCTGGGGTTTAGTTACCAGAAGTGCTGCATAATAAGTATAATGTAGAGATTCTCTTGGACCGCTGGAAAGTAGTTTAGAGGACGGGGATGCTATTAAATCTTAGTAAAGAACAATTAATCGCTTCTTAATTAATTGTCGTTCCCCTTGCCAAGAGAATCTATTCTTTTTTGTAAACCCCGCGATATCAGGGAAGTAAATCATAATTTAGGACTGTAAATATGGCTAATCAAGATAACAAACAACCTTTAACCCCCGAACAAGTTGATTTTGAACAAAAAGATCGACAAAAGCAAGAATTAAAAAATGCAGATAGTCCCCATGTGTTAAATCCTGGAGACAGAATTGATGAAAGCAAGTCTATAGATGAAAAAGCGCAGCAAGTAGCTGTAGATGCACCAGATATTACTGGAGATCACATTACTGTTCCTACTTACTTTGTCACAGAAGATAAAGAAACTGGGGAAGAAGAAGCATTACACCACGTCAAAGATGCTGAAGAGATTTCTGACGTAATTCGTCAAGCACGAGTAGATGAAGATGGCGATCGCAAATGGTAATAGAGCCTAATTTGGCTTTAACTGTAGAAATTATTAAGCACAAGTAGAACCCCAATTTATTTATGGGGTTTTCAAATGTTTGTGCAAAGTTAAGGCAACTCACTCAACCGAAAATTACAATATACATCGCTTCCTGCAATATAGCGGTTTTTATTTGAATAGAATACAAAATTAACCTCACCCTCATCCCCTTTCCTAGAATCAGGAGAGGGGAGCAATACGTCTGGGTGAGATTCCGCTAAATGTATTGCACTTAACCGAAAAGCGCCATAAATATTGATTTATCTCCTTTTTTCTCTCTTAGGGCTGATTTTAATCTTGCTCTTAGGGGTGAAGCATAAAGCAGGTCAAATCAAGTACTATAGAAGCAATCTGAAATACAAATTTAAAATCACTTTTGTAGATTAAAGGAGAAGAAAGTCAGTTTTTTAACTTCATCAAATTTTGATAATATTCAACTTTTTCATAACCCAATTTATAGTATTATGTTGAGCTACACTTGACTAATTCTTTCAAAGAAGTTTTTCTGCAAAAACGGCTTATTTACAGTTTTAGCATTGCTCTATTAGTGCGATATTTATTTGATTTAAATTAGTTTGCAAATTAACAGAGGATAAACAAACCACATGAACTTTCGACAACTAAAACTTGCTTGTTCCATTGCTAGCATCAGTGCAGCTATTTTTGCGGGTGGAGTAAAAGCTCAAGCACAAACCCCTCAAATCGAAGCACAACCCCAAAATAACCCAGCATACGTCCAGACTCCTGAAAAAGTCGCACAGTTTTCACCCGGTACAACCACTCGTTCCGGTCCTAGCTACATTGGAGTCGGTGGATTTATTGGATTCGATGACAATAGTACGTTGGGTGATAGTGCTTTTTCAGTAATTAGCAAAATCGGTTTGAGCAGAAACTTTTCCATACGTCCATCAGCTTTAATTAATGATGACGTTGTATTTTTAGTTCCTTTAACAATTGACTTTCCTGTTAATGACGTTGCAAATACAGGAACTCAAAGACTTAGTGTTGCACCTTATTTAGGTGCGGGGGTTTCAATCAATACTGATAATGATGCTGATGTTGGTTTCCTGCTTACCGGAGGAGTTGACGTTCCCGTTTCCGATAAAATTACCGCAACTGGAGGTGTTAACGTCGGCTTTTCTGGTGACACCAGTGTAGGATTACTTTTGGGTGTAGGGTACAACTTCTAAACACAGCTTAAAAGTCAAAGATGATCGGATTCTTTTGATTTTTTGTTGTTGATCAAACTAAACCCTGACTTATGTATTTTAAATATAGGTCGGGGTTTAATTTATATAAAAATATACTACAAGCCGGGGTGTTCTGACTTCTCAACATCTGGAACAATATCAGGACGTTCTTTATCTTCCCAACCTACAGGACGTTTGGAATTGTACCAAGCAATGGAGCCGATGGTAGTAGCTGCAATAAAGCCGACAACAACAATCCCTGTCAGAGACATATAGTAGTCAGAACCACCACCATAGGAGTTGTCGATTAGCTCTGCTAAAACGTAGTTAAAAGAAATATTCATCATGAAAGCCCAAGTTTGAACAACAAATTAGTTAATAAGCCAGATATATTTCAATCGGAAATTAGTAAAAATTCTCACACTTTTCGCTGTCACTTGTCAATCATTAATTTAGGTCATACTTTATAGGCTAATGCTAAGTTCCTATCAATCAAAAGGAAAAAAGCAGGACTATATAATAATTCAGGAGCTAGATAAAATTCTAACTCCTGAATTAAGAAAACTCAAATTTACCAAAAAAGTAGCACTAATCTATTTTAGAATTACTACAACCTTATCAAATCAAGCTTAATGAAAATTAGTCAATCGCTTTTTTGATGTTATCTTTAGCGTCTTCAACAGCGTGACGACCGGAAGCTTCAGCTTGCTTAGCTTTACCCTTTGCTTGGTCTTCGGGATCGCCTGTAACGTTACCCAATGCTTCTTGAGCTTTACCTTCGATGTTTTTAGCAGTTGCTTTTACTTTATCTTCTGCGCTCATAATTGACTCCTTTACTTTTTTATAATTAACCAAAAAAATTGGTCGTTATTGATTCGCTTCTTTCTTACTTATTTATATTAACTATTGACTTTTCCTTGTCCCTCTATCGTGAGAAACGTTTTTTTTAACTCAACTCTATCTATGTGGGTAATTCGGATGGAGTTGGGAGTTATAAAGTTAAGAGTTATAAATTAAACTTGAACTTTTGCTACAATTATGACCAAGGCTGACGAAAATCTGGATATAAGGTTAATCCACCATCGACAAATATAGTTTGTCCGGTGATGTAAGAGGCTTCCTCAGAAGCAAGAAACGCGACTACAGCAGCCATTTCTTCGGGGGTTCCGGTACGACGCATGGGGATGTGCTGCTCTACTTTGGCTTTTTCATCGGGTGAAGAAGCCCAAGGGTTGATGGGTAAAGCTGTAGCTCCTGGTGCAATGGAATTAATCCGGATACCTTTATCTGCATATTCTAAAGCCAGAGTCCGGGTCAAATTTTCCATACCTCCTTTACTCGCAGAATAAGCCGCGTAATAAGGTCTGGGAATGACTTCGTAGACGCTAGAATTATTGATAATTACACCACTGTGGCTTGTTTCTAGAAAATGCTTAATCGCTTCGCGGGAGCAAATATAAGTTCCTCTGAGATTAACGGCAATTATCCGGTCAAACTCAGAGATGTTTATTTCGTGAGAAGAAGCACCATTTGCGTGAATGCCAGCATTATTAATTAAAATGTCTATACCACCCAAACTATCTACAGTTTTAGAGAACATATTTACTACATCCTCTTCCTGAGATATATCAGCCTGAATTACCAGATGCTTAACACCGTGACTTTCGATTTGGAGGCTTGTTTGCTCCCTTAGCATCATTTCTTGGGTATCTTGTGAGGACGACTGCTCGTAATAATTTAAAGCAATATTTGCCCCTTCTTGAGCAAAACGGATCGCGATCGCTCTACCAATTCCTTTACCAGCACCCGCAATAATAACGTTCTTACCTTTCAAGTCTTTCATAAATCTTTGTATATGGGTTTACTTTCAAATACTTAACCCAAATTCAACGTAAGCTGTATCTATACAAATGCAATCAATCTACAGGTCTAGTTTCTACTTCAATACTTACAAAACGAGAATTTGTCATTGCCACCGAAACGTAGTATAAGGAAGTAATGACACAAAATTGCCCTCATTCTGGAAGAATGGGGCTACTCAAACAAAGCCTACCTGCGTAGGCTGAATTCGGCGCTTTATACAGAAACGGTGTAACTCCTCGCTTTTAGTTAACTATTTTCTGTCCCCTACTCCGTATACAAATAATTATTTACGATAAACTGCACGAAATAAACAATCAAGAACATCGGCTTGTTTAACTTGTTCTACTGCGCGAAAACCGATAATGTCTCCAACGTTGAGAATGATATTACCTTGGCGATCGCGAACAATCCTTTTGACTGGGTAGCCTAATATAGATGTAATTTGCTTATCTTCCCAAAAATGATTGTTTGATGTATCGTTTTTCCTATCACCAATATTTGGATTATTTTCCATTATCAACATTTCACTACCACTACAATTAAATCAATTTATATTTTTTGCTAATTTTTGCTAATTTTTGCTAATTTATATTTAAATACTTGTACCTTACTCAATTAAGCATTTGGTTAAGATAAGGAGTGAGTATAATTCG
>NZ_JAYGHM010000083.1:0-33787 GCF_034931125.1 Rivularia sp. UHCC 0363
ACTTGTAAAGGCGTGAAATATCCCTTTTGGACGAATTGCAATTCTAAATAATCCCTATTAGGGATTGAAACGCTGCCATCGTCTTGAATAGCGCGGATTTCCACCGCATTGCAATTCTAAATAATCCCTATTAGGGATTGAAACCGCGCTGGATCTGCTGCTGCTCGCGGGTCAAGTTGCATTGCAATTCTAAATAATCCCTATTAGGGATTGAAACGATAACTTACCTTTCGATGCAATTTGAGATAAAGATTGCAATTCTGAATAATCCCTATTAGGGATTGAAACGCGAATTTAACGGCTTAGCGACGAATTGAGCGTAAAATTGCAATTCTAAATAATCCCTATTAGGGATTGAAACTAAACCAGCAAAACGCCTTGATACTGGGGCATTATATTGCAATTCTAAATAATCCCTATTAGGGATTGAAACTAAAGATGAAATCGGCGAAAAAGTATCCTCCGATGATTGCAATTCTAAATAATCCCTATTAGGGATTGAAACTTAACTGTTCGAGTAAGTCGTCAATTTGTTGCTGTATTGCAATTCTAAATAATCCCTATTAGGGATTGAAACGAATCCGAGGTGGTAGCGCTGCGTAAACTTATACTCAATTGCAATTCTAAATAATCCCTATTAGGGATTGAAACTGAAAAATAAAGGAACATTGAATAATACCAATGCAATTGCAATTCTAAATAATCCCTATTAGGGATTGAAACTAGGGTAATGCTGTTAACAACGTTCGGGTCTATCATTGCAATTCTAAATAATCCCTATTAAGGATTGAAACCGATTAATTTTTCTTCTAGTTCGTAATCAAAAACAATTGCAATTCTAAATAATCCCTATTAGGGATTGAAACTTACAAATTCATAAAATTCCACGAATTCTACCAAATTGCAATTCTAAATAATCCCTATTAGGGACTGAAACCTTCTGTAAATACAATTTCAAAGCCCTGTATCAGAAAATTTTGCGATAAGACCAGATTTTCAGCAACAACTGTATTATTGCTAACATAGTATAATATTCTCATGCTTACTCTACCAACGATCGCAAACTGTAGTCTAATAGCGAAAGTCCTCTAAGGGATGACTAAATGAATAATTTAGGCTATTATGTTTATTCTCATATATAAAAATAATATTGCTTTTTTATAGTATAAACTGTGCTTTAACTCCAAAACACTTATAAGTTTTCTATTATCTACTCCCGATCTCAAATAGTAATCAAAATTAAACCTAATTTGTATGTGTTAAGCATTTATAACTAATTTATTTTGTTTTAACTTTTATTTTGCTTATAATCAAGAAGGCTATTAAAATTTCATATTAGAACATTTATTATTCTGTATTGCCTACAGATCGCTAAATACTTGTTTATTTTTTACCAATACGATTAAAGTGCATTGTTTTTTAGAGAATACATGAAACTGGCATATACTCTTTCAATGAATAAAAATCAAGTTTTTCAGCCACCTTTAATTTTAGTTGTAGAAGATAATGAAGACCATTTACTTTTAATCAGCTATATTCTTGAATCACTTGATTGTAGAATTATTACTCAAAAAGACGGTGAGACAACAGTGCTTTTAGCGAAAGAATATTGTCCCGATCTAATACTTCTTGATGTTGTTTTACCGAAAATAAGCGGTATTGATATTTTACGCTCTTTGAGAAAAGAACCTTTAACTTGCGATATCCCAGCAATCGCGGTCACAGCTTTAGCTACCGAAGAAAATCGCGAAAATATGATTATAGCAGGATTTAACGACTGTATTTTTAAACCTTATATGATTGAAGAATTAGAACAAATTATAATTCCTTATATTCGTAAGCAAGTCAATTTTTACCCAAACCATGTTTCGAGTTAAAATAATTCAGGAATGGCCGCAAGTGTCACAAAACTTGGATGGTGCCGTACACTCACCGTCTTATTACTAGGTTGATAATTAGTCTGTGTACTAGCAACGGCAATAAAGGGGGATATTATCTACGCCCCCTCAACCGCCTCCCCTACAAGAAAAATATGCCTTTTTGCTAAGTCCTATAATTAACAATATTTTAGTCCGAAAGGTTTTTAAAAACTTTGTATTTTTAGCAATTAATTACTATTAAAACTATAGCAACCCTAAATCATTTGTAAAAAAAATCATAGTTATTAATATTTAGAATTGTAGTGCGGTAGCGCATTCTACAATTTAGCTGCACATCAGCTTACTCATTTATATTTCACGAATTATTTAGGCAACAAAACTGTAAATAAACTTCCTTTCCCCAGTTCAGAATTAACCTTAATTTCTCCGTTATGGGTTCCTACAATTATCTGGGATAAATGAAGCCCTAAACCACTCCCAGAACGTTTATTTTTACCTTGACGAAAACGCTCAAATATGGTGCTTTGGTCTTCTGCTGCTATCCCATACCCAGTATCTTCAACTTCTAATTTTACCCAGTCTTTTCCTGCATCAGAGAACAATTCTGATAAACGAACTTTCACTCCACCTTCATCAGTAAACTTGATTGCATTTCCAATCAAATTACTAACAACCCGTCTTAATTCCAGTCGATCGCCATTTATCGTACCAGCGTCTTCACCTTGCTGTAAATCATTCACAAATTCAAAGCTTAATTCTCTTTCTTGCGCTAAAGGACTTAATTCTTGAACTATTTCCTCAACGATAGAAAGTATATTACAGCTTTCAAAACTCAAAGTCTTTTTACCAGCTTCAAAACGAGATACTTCTAAGAGCGTATTTACCATTTCTAATAAATTATGATTGCTGCGAACCATTGCTGCGATCGCCTTTTTCATCTCAGGAGAAATCTTACAGAATGTCTCCTGCAAAAAAATATTTAACATTCGATCCGCAGCTACCAAAGGGGTTCGCAAATCATGAGTTAAACGCGATACAAAGTCTTCACGCTGACGAGCCATTTCTTTCTGTGCATCAATACTATGCTTGAGACGCAAAAGACTACGTACTCTTGCAAGTAATTCGTCTGTGTCAAAGGGTTTACGAATAAAATCATCCGCACCCGCATCTAAACCTTCGACAACGCTAGCATCGTCAAAGGCTGTAACTAACAATATTGGAATATAATTATTCTCAGGATTATTACGGATACGACGGGTAACTTCATAACCGTCTATTCCGGGCATCATTACATCTAAAAGTATCAGACTTGGAGGCAATTTCTCAATTTCTTCTAACGCTGTCTCACCATTTGCGACTAACTTAACCTCGTATCCTTCGCTTTCTAAAAGGGCTTGCACTAAGTACAGATTATCAGGAATATCATCAACCGCTAGTATACGGTCTGCAATCTGATTCTCTTGAAGTAGCATAATAACTTTTATAATTTACCGAAAAAACATTAAACAAAGAACCAATAAATAGTACAAAAGAAAAAAGAACGAATGAATGAATAAACAAATAACTATCTATGTTGTTTTTTAAATTGTAGTTCAATATAATCTCTTTTTTTATTAATCAGTTCTTGAGACTGAGAATCATAATTTGCTGCGATAATATCATTATCTAAAGCAGATGATACCTGCCGTGGTAATTCTATACAAAATCGCGAACCTTTTCCTAATTCGCTTTCAACAGTAATTTTCCCTCCCATCATATTTACCAACGCACTAACTATAGGTAAACCTAAACCTGTACCCCCAAATCTACGATTGGTACCTTGCTCGATTTGTCTAAAGGGTTCAAAAATATGCTGTATATTATCGGCAGCAATCCCAATCCCTGTATCCTCAACTTCTAATAAAATACGATTGTTGGCAAGTTCTTCAATTTTTACACGAATGGTTCCAATTGGGGTAAATTTAATTGCATTTGAAAACAATTTTTTTAAAATCTGTTCTAGCCTTCTAGAATCGTTATATAGTATATTATTTTGCAAGTTTATATCAACTTCTACGGAAAGCTGTTTATCTCGTGCTAAACCACCCATTTCCATAACCGTAGCATTGACCAATTTTGACAAGTCGAGTATTTCTGGTTTTAAATCTAATTTTCCTGCTTGTAACTTAGAAAACTCTAAAATCTCATTCAATAACATCAATAAATTTTTAGCATTATTGAGAATACGTTCTACCATATCCTTTTGCTGACACGAAAGCACACCGCATTTAGGACGCAACAATAATTGAGAAAACCCAATAATGGCATTCATTGGAGTCCGCAATTCATGAGATATAGTTGCTAAAAACTGTGACTTTAACTGCAATGCTTCAATCAATTTAAGATTTTGTAAGTCTATTTGTTGCTTTTGTTGCTCATTTTTTTGGCTTTTACTGATGATTAATTGCTTGTTTTGTTGTATAATTTTATTTGCTACAGCTAATTGTGTTTGAGCTTGGTAGATTGCGATCGCGTTACGTGTCACCACATCTAAAATTTCTGCCGATAATATTGATTTGCGAATATAATCCGTAGCTCCAGCTTCCATCAATTCTGCGGTAACTCGTGGGTAGCTGTTTTCAACTATAACAACGATAGGAACCGAAATTTCTAAACTACGTAATTCCCTTAATAAACTTAAGCCTTCAATATCTGACAAGCAACTATCTAAGAAAACACAGTCATAGGAAACATTTTTTAAAGCATCGATAGCGTTGTTGCTTTCAACTACTTTTAAGTTACCTGCACCAGCATCAGTGAAAGCACGACATATGGTCGTCCGTTCTGCTTCGTCATCTCCGATAATTAAAATTTTCAGCTTTTCATCCATCGTTTTTTTCGACTTAAGCTAATTAAGCTATTAGATATTAATTCGCCAATATCAAATTTTATAATTTTTTAATAAACATTAATTCCGCACTAATTTTATAGTTAATTTGCAGACAAAATTGCATTTCTTATAAATACTTATAATTAGCACTGCCCTCGATTAAATTAATTTTCGTCAATATTGATAGCATAAACTTGATTAAACAATCTTATTTGTAGTCTTTCGCTCAAATGAATAATAAAATAAAAATTGACTGTAACTTGTTTACTCACCCATTACCTCGTTAACTAATCATTTACTGCATTCAAAAAAACTTATAGCAGGAATCCCTTAATATCTTTATACCCGATCAGTTTCACAATTAATGTCAGTATAATCTATTACTAATCTTTCCACTTACTGCTTGACGATAAAGTCTAAATTTTTGTGCCAATAACTGTAAAAGAGCGTTTTTTAAGACAATATTTGACTAAAAAATCAAATAGATTGCTTACCCAAAAGATAGATTCCAGTTAATGTTTATACCTTTAATCTGAATATACGCTTATTTTAAACAAAAAAATTTTTGTTCGTCGTCAGTCCTGAGAGTGAGTTACCAAAACGCTTATCCTTAACACTAAATAGAAGTTTTCCTGCCTCAAATGAATTAATAACTTATAGGACTTACGCAACTGTCATAATACTCGGCTGGTGCGTGACACTACAAACCCTATTACTACGTTGAAAATTAATCGAAGTCACAGCACCCTACAAGAAAAATGTGCCGCTTGCGTAAGTCCTGACTTAAACAGGATCGGCTCGCTAAATTTTTAATAAATCTAAACTATTTTAGATTAAAATTTACAGAATGAATTATAAATTAATTATTAAATTAGTAAAATTTCAGATAAAAGCAATAGATTTAAATGCTAAATATATCTATATATCACAAGTTACATTATTAACTATATCGAAAGACTAATAAACCTTTTTGCCGTTGCTTCTATCGATGGATGTATTTTCAGTTAGAAAGATCTATCTTAAGTAATGCATATTAAGCAAATAAATCTTCAACTACTAAGAAAATCGCCTGCCGTAAAAAAATAGTATGAGTGTAATGATGAGTGAAATCAGTATTGTTTTAATTGAAGACCACGATTTAACAAGAATGGGGATAAAAGCTGCATTACAGACAAATCCTGATTTGCGAATAATTGGAGAAGCAGCTAATGCTACCAGAGGGCTGAAAATGTTAGAGACAATGAAGCCGGATGTAGCGCTGATAGATATTGGTTTACCCGATACTGATGGGATTGAGCTTACCCGTAAATTTAGAGAATTTCAAAGCAGCAGGGGAGATACTTCTACGAAAATTTTGGTTCTGACAATGAACCATACGAATGATACCGTACTGGCCGCTTTTGCAGCTGGAGCAGATTCTTACTATATGAAGGATACAAGTATTGATAAACTCACCGAAGCAATTTACGCCACATATTCCGGTAACTCTTGGATAGATCCAGCGATCGCCAATATAGTATTAAATCAAATAAGAGACGAAACATCTGAGAACAAATCCTCCGCACAATCCAAAACAGTAAAAATTGGAGCGCTTGCTTCTGAATACGAACAAGTTTTAGAAACTTATCCTTTAACTCAAAGAGAATTAGAAATCTTAGAATTAATTGTAGCCGGACACAGTAACGGAGAGATTGCCGAAAAACTTTATATCACAGTTGGCACCGTAAAAACTCACGTCCGCAACATTCTTAATAAACTTTGTGCTGATGATCGTACCCAAGCAGCTGTCAGAGCATTACGTTCTGGATTAGTAGCATAAAGTGAGTAGCGAGCAGTTGATATAACTTCTAACTCCTAACTCCTAATTCCTAACTCTTCATTTGCTATAGTGTTGATTTGCAGCTTCTTAATATCTACCATACGCGCTTAGGAATGAACTACGAAACCGCTCATCAATTTCTTTTAAACCAAACTATAGCAAGCGAAAAAAACTCAGATGCGCTATTAATACGGATGCGACAGGGAAAACCACCTATACCCGGTCAAATTACCTCAATTTTACTGGCATTAAAAGTAGTGTTTGAAGCTCTCAAAGATGCTACTACCATTGAAAAAGAATTTGCTTACACCCTATATTTATTAGCTGTAAAATCTCAACAATTATTTGCAGCAGGGCTGAAAGCTGGTGTAGATTGGCCTCCATTGCTAAAAGAGGACTTGTTCAGAATCGCGAATGCGACCGAAAGTATTCTTTCTGGTGAATGGTATAACGTACATCAATAAAAACAAGTCTTTGTTCCAAACGCGAACTAGTAGAGACTTCACAATCGCGAAGTCTCCATCATGAAATCATCACTCGATCTGCAAATCAACGATTTCGTATTTCTTCTTCCAACTTATCCAGATCGGATTTAAGAAAAACCGTCATTTGACCAGTATAAGCTTTACCGTTTTTAGCTTGTGCGACTTCTACCCAATAAGCATAGCGATCGCCAACACGTAGTTCTCCCGTCAAACCTTCTCGAATGGGAGTTTTTGCAAAACGTGCTGCATTAATTGCGCTTTGGTTGGGATATTCGTAAATAACCTGAGCGCCTTTATAATCTTGATAAATATCCAAGCCGTAAATTATCCGCAAAGACTCTTTTAATCTATCCAAACTCATACCGTTAATTGCATCATACATAGAAATGCGTTCGGTACGAATTTGGCTGCGGTTTTTGGAAAAAGTGACTTTACCAGGTGCTGACACCATCGCTTGGAAACTAAATCTTTGCGCTGCGGTATCGCTTTTCGTTACTAAAAAGCGTTCCCCACTCCGAGGACTCAATGTCGGATGTGCTTTAATCCAAGTTTCCACGTCTTCTGTAGGTTGTCCAGGTAAAGCAGTAGCCGCACTATTGTTAGATATTAAGAATGCTAACGGTAGAATTAAAATTTGCAATAGAGATTTTTTTAGCATTTTTCAGTTTTGAAAGTTTCTATATATAGAATTCCCCTTTTTTTCAATTAATTAACGTTGAACAATTATCAATTACCAATTACCAATGCCCATTTAACTTTGGATCGCGACTTTAATTACTTTGCGATCGCGCATTTCCTGAAATACTTGCTCTAAATCTTTTAAATGCCGATTTTGACCTAGAAGTAACTCGAAGGGTATGTTACGACTGGCAATTAATGATAGTGCTTCTCGAACATATTTGGGGGTGTTGTGAAAAACTCCTTTTAAAGTCAGTTCGCTGTAGTGTAGCTGTTCGGTACTAACGCTAATTGTCGTATCTCGCGGACATCCACCGAATAAATTGACTGTACCACCGGGACGAGTACAGGCGATCGCTGTTTCCCACACAGCAGGAACTCCGGTCGCTTCTATTACTACATCAGCACCCCAATTATCAGTAAATTCTTTGACTGTTGCCGGAATATCGCCTACTTGACGATAATCAAAAATCTTTGCTGCACCAAACTTTTTTCCAATTTTCAACCTTTGCTCGCTACCACCGAACAACAATACTTGAGCCGATAAGTCCTCAGCCAATTTAGCGACAAACATCAGCCCAATTGCTCCATCTCCAAGAACCGCTATTCTATCCCCCGGCTTAACGTTAGAACGTGCTACCCCATGCAACACACAAGCTAAAGGTTCGGTCATCGCTGCCAATTCAACGGGTAAATCATCGGGAATTCGTAACAAATTGCCTTCTACAATCGGTGCCGGAATCTTCAGATATTCAGCGAAAGTGCCGTTATTCCAGGTTAAATTGGGACACAAAGAATATTCTTGACGTTGACAAAAAAAGCAACTCATGCATGGCGCGGAGTTATTAGGAACAACGCGATCGCCAACTTTCCAACCAGTAACACCTTTGCCCAAAGCCACAATTTCCCCAGCCGCTTCATGACCGAAAAGTGTCGGTGGTTTAAGCATTTTCGCATGACCACCCCGTCGCCAAACCTTCAAATCCGTTCCGCAAGTAGTAGCCGCATCTACTTTAATAACAATCTCACCATCAACAGGAATAGGGTCAGTAACTGTTTCCAGACGTAAATCTTCCTTACCATAAAGCAACGCAGCAAGCATATCAGTTAAAAATTGGTAATAGGTAATTGGTAATTAGTAATTGGTAGTTGTCCCCTTGTCCCCCATCTCCCCATCCCTTTGTCCCTATCTCCACAACTTCAAACAAGAACTCCACCCGATTCTACCAGGTGGAGTTGAGAACTTATAAACTACCCCACCCTGCCTACGGCGAGGATGGGGTTTTCAGCAGCCCTGAGTACAACATCCTGCAAAGAGCAGAACATCGCGCTCGAACCTCCAGGGCAGTTTATAAGTGCCCCCAAATCAGAAATGTTATTAGCTCCGTTCAAATCGGCATCACCAACCCAACCACAAGCCAAATTCAGACAGCTAAACTTCTTGCCCTGCCTATCTCCTAAAACCTTGCAGCGATGACAACTCTTACTTGTGTAGCGAGGGTCAACCAGATGTACCGCGACCCCAAACTTTACCCCCTTGTAGAGGATGAACATTCGCAGTTGGAAGAATGCCCAACTGTTACTACGTCTGCGTTCGGTCTTAGAGCGTGGCAACTGATTAGTTCTCTCCCTAATACCTGTAAGGTCTTCTAAGGCAATTGCCTGGTTGCTTGTTTTGGCTTGTTGGACAACCCGATAAGAAACGGTGTGATTAATGTTGGTCTGGAATTTTCGCTCACGCCCACTCAACCGTTGCAAGACCTGTCTCGCCCGACGACGAGTAGACCTTGTGCCTTTGGACGCTTTTCTTTGCAGCGAAGCCCTAACTCGACTAAATTTGTCCCGAACTTTAGTTAGCTGTTTACCGCTAAATTTGTCTCCACTACTTGTAACAGCAATATCTGTACGTCCCAAATCTATGCCCAAAACTTGGTCAACACTTTCTACTTGTGGTGGCTCCGACGAGATCTGAATTTGGAGATAGTACGTACCGTCAATGCGCTTTACCAAAGTTGCCGATTTAGGGTTCTGCCCTTTGAGCAGTCCGAGCTGATAGTTGCCAATATGCAGTCGAAACCGTTCCCGACGCTTGAGCATCGAGAGAGTAACCGTCGAGTCCTCTTCTCTAAAAGAAAAGCTCCGACTGTCATAAGTCGCACTCGTAGGAGCAAACTTTTTAACCAAACAACCTTTGTGTTTTGCTGTTTTACGGTTGGCACAGACACGTCGAATGGCATGGATGGTCAACTGCGACGGCAGACCAGAATCTGCTTTTGCCGCCATGTAAACTAAACACTGTACAGCCCGGTGGTTAGTCAGTTTCTCTGGGGTGTTCCTATTAACGTACTCACAGCAGTTCGCAAAAGCCAAAAGTACTGCCTCAACCTTTTCAATCTGGTGAGGCAGTACTTCCAATTTGCAAGAAACTGTCAGCACTTGAGGCATTTTCACCTACCAAGTCTACTAGTCCTACTATAGTACATAAGAAGTTAAGTTTAGGGGCATCGAACCCCCAAACTTCACCGCTATCCCTCCCCACCCTACTCCGCTCCTGCGTCGCTCCGTTGAGGATGGGGAATCCCGCGATTTCGTTGAAATAGTTTTGTTTAACTAGAGACTAAGATTTCACGACTGGGGAAGGAACAGCAGACTGGGTTCTAACTTCGGAATCAACGCGAACTGTACTTAATATTGGAACTTCTTGCCAGCAATTTTGACAAAACCAGTAAAGTTCACCATTGCGGATGTGACGCAGGGGAGAGCTACCGCAACAGGGGCAACTATTAGTTCTAATACTCATGAATCTGTCCTCCTTATCAAGAAGTTAAAATTGTTGATTGAGAAAGATTGTTATCGATGAATTAATATGTAATTTTTGCAGAGTGAATGAAACCGTTTTTTTGAAGGTGATTTTCAAGGATTTTTCTATAAACCGCTTCGTATCCATCTACCATTTTGCTAACGGTAAATTTATCTTCTACATCCTTACGACACCCATGACGGCTGAGTTCTAAAGCTTTAGGAATCATTGCCGCCATTTCTTCATAGCTTTGACAGATAAAACCAGTCACACCGTGGTTAACAACTTCTGGCACCGAACCCAGATTAATCGCAATTACGGGAGTACCTGTAGCCATTGATTCAATCATGACTAAACCAAAAGGTTCTTGCCAAGTAATCGGGAAGAGTGTGATCGCAGCATTCCCCAGAAGTTCAGCTTTTTCATTGTGACTGACTTCACCTAAAAATTGAATTTGTTTACCATCAATATGAGGAGCAATTTCCTGCTCAAAAAATTTGCGATCGACTTCATCAATCTTTCCGGCCATTTTCAAACACCAACCCGATTGCTTGGCGATCGCAATAGCATGATGGGGTCCCTTTTCTGGGGAAAATCTGCCTAAAAATGCTAAATAAGGTGGATTAGAAGGTTCGGCGATGAATGGATAATTGTTTTCATCAATACCGTTATAAACAGTTCCCACGTAGTTCAGATCGATCTGCCGCTGGGCATTGCTGATGCTAACGTAAGGTTGCTTATAGTGATGGGTGTAGATCTTTGCAGTATCTTGAGTAAAGCTATTGTGCAAAGTATGGACAGTCGGTGTTGTGACCAATCCGGCTGTTGCCAAAGGTAAAACTCCTAAATGGGAATGAATTAAATCGAATTCCGCCGCTCGCTGATAAACCTGGCTGATTTCGAGCAGTTCGTAGGCATCATAGTTTGAAACGTTAGGGTCTAAACGCAAAGCGCGATCGCAAACAGCTTCCAACTTTGCAAGAGTTAGCGAGTCACCAGAAGCAAACAGCGTTACTTCATGACCCCTACGAACCAATTCATCGGCTAAGTGACCAACTACTAACTCTATTCCTCCATAAGAAGGAGGCGGAACTCGTTCCCTTAAAGGGGCTACTTGAGCAATTCTCATAAAAAATTTTCGGGAAGTGGGAAACTCAGAGTCTTTAGACCTGAGAGGTAAACGACTCGTATGACTTTAGTCACCTTGAATATTTGCACCATTACCGCCTTGGGGTTGCTTAATTTGGTGTACTTTTGTGGTGTACTTTCAAGCAGGACAATTACTACTTCAAATCTCACAACCCTGTACGCATAAAGGTTTTGCTCCGTTCGCGCAGCGTGGCGCAGCCAGGAGCCTCCCGAGTGGGGTGATGTTAGCTTGTCCTAGGAGGACACGCTGCGCGAACGATAATGTTTAAGGTCGGCATATCTAGGAAACACTGGCTTAACTCAGGTACACCTGTTTAATCCCCTAGTTATAGGGCTTGGAACTAGCTACGCATTCCAAGGTATGAACTTCAACACTTACCTTAAACGTAGGAATTTAATCCTTAATCTGGTCAACTAAGAGTTTCAGGATTACGCCTGAAGCTCAGACCCTTTAGGGCTGAGTTGCTGACAAGTTATTTATGTTTCTGAAATTGAAAAAGCCCATATTTTGAGTTAGGACTTAAGTTTTCACCGGCTAGAGAAAAATTACTCTGCCGCATCAGACTTAATTAACCAGATTGACTTCAATTGAAATCTATTTTTGATTAATCAAAATTGGAAGCATTATCCAAATTGTCTGATTATTGTCAACAATTGACTATCAAGCAACTACATTTACAACTTACAGGTTATTGGTTTCTTTAATCATCTATCCTGGGGATCATACAAAATACTTTATTTGGTATACCAAAATACAGTTTTTTGAGCAGTTTTAACTTTTTAAAATATTTTTCCGAGTTTTAGGAGTTTTTCGGAGGTTATTAGGAGAGGTAAGAGGATGAAAGGTGTTGTGATGAGGAATGCGATGTTTATTTGTGTATACCTACTTATTTTGGTTAATCCGATCAATTTAAAACGTTGATGTTGGGTTACGGCGCGTCTATACTTTTCGTTGGGTATCAATATTAATCGTGCGCCTTTAACCCAACCTACAATGAATACTTTGACGTTTAACTTATAATGAAAATCGCGACTTGGAATGTCAACTCAATTAGAACTCGTTTAGAACACGTTGTTAATTGGTTAAAAGAAAGCGCTATTGATGTACTTTGTTTGCAAGAAACTAAAGTTGTAGATGAAAGCTTCCCTCAAGAACCTTTTCAAGAATTAGACTATCATCTCTATATTTCTGGACAAAAATCATACAACGGTGTGGCAATAGTCAGCCGTCAACCTTTAGAAGATGTTTCAGTTGGTTTTACCTCGATTTTGCCAGATGTCGATCCAAAATGGGACGAACAAAAGCGAGTTATATCGGGTGTAATCGATGGCATTAGAATTATCAATCTCTACGTACCGAACGGTTCTGCGATCGGTAGCGAAAAATATGAATATAAATTGCAATGGTTGAAAATATTGAGCGATTATTTGCAAAAACAGCAAAAATCCACACCTAATATCTGTATGTGCGGAGATTTTAATATTGCTTTAGAAGATAAAGATATTCACGAAAAAGCCGACCCTAAAAATCATATCATGTCATCCGATGCAGAACGGCAGGCTTTACGAGATATTTTAGCCTTGGGATTCGCCGATGCATTTCGTAAATTTACCTTAGAAGGCGGACATTACAGTTGGTGGGACTATCGAGCAGCAGGGTTTCCTCGTAACCGAGGCTGGCGGATCGACCATCATTATCTCACACCCGAATTGTGCGATCGCGCCAAAAGCTGCATCATAGATATCGAACCTAGAAAACTAACTCAACCCAGCGACCATACACCCGTCGTGGTCGAGTTTTAAGGGATGGGGAGATGGGGAGATGGGGAGATGAGGGGATAGGGAGATGGGGAGATGGGGAGATGAGGGGATAGGGAGATGGGGGGACAAGGGGACAATCATCAATTCCCAATTACCTATTACCCATTACCAATTTTTAAATGATAATTGATAATTGTTCATTAATAATTGATATATGTTTTTAGTAACAGGTGCAACCGGCGATATTGGTAGCAGAGTGGTACGACTTCTGCGGGAACGAGAGATGTTAGTTAAGGCTTTTGTCCGTCTAACTTCGCGGTACGGTGAATTGCAACATCGAGGTGCTGATATCTTTATCGGTGACTTGCGAGAAGAAAAAGATATTCGCAAAGCTTGTCAAGGAGTTGATTATATTGTTAGCGCTCACGGTTCTGATGGTGATGCGCTATCCTTGGATTATCGCGCCAATATAGAGTTGATTGACCAAGCAAAAGTCAATGGAGTTCAACACTTTGTCTTTATTTCCGTATTGGGTGTAGATAGAGGTTATGAAGATGCTCCGACTTTTAAAGCAAAACTTGCTGTGGAACAATATCTACAGAACAGCGGTTTAAACTATACAATCCTACGACCTGCGGGATTAGCATCTAACTTGCTGACTTTAGCTGAAAGATTTCGCGAAACGGGGTTTTATCTACTGATCGGCGACCCTAAAAACCGCACTTCTATAGTCAGTACAGATGATTTAGCAAAAAT
Organism: Rivularia sp. UHCC 0363; assembly: GCF_034931125.1. NCBI lineage: Bacteria > Bacillati > Cyanobacteriota > Cyanophyceae > Nostocales > Rivulariaceae > Rivularia > Rivularia sp. UHCC 0363. The sequence goes on from NZ_JAYGHM010000083.1 coordinate 14,198, forward strand.
GGTAGTTGATTCTGTTCTTTTAACAAGCGCTCGCAATCAAACTTTACCTGTGGGAGGACCGGAGGTTTTATACAGAAAAGATATACCGCATATCCTCGGTCGTATTTTTAGTAAAGAACCAGCAATAATTAATCCACCACTGTTTTTAATTGATGGGTTGCGGAGTGCATTGGGTTTAGTCAATTCCAAAACACAAGCAGAATTAGGTACTTTCCGCACTTTGTTAGCCAATGAATTTTTCTGTACAACTGAAGAAGTTAAAACTTTAGAAGAAATTTTTGGCTTTGAATTAGAAACACTCGAAAGTTTTTTGAGACGTTATTTAGCAGTCTAAAAAAGTTATGAGTTAGGAGTTAGGAGTTAGAAGCTAATTAATATTGACCTTTTCCTTCAAATCTAAAATCTAAAATCTAAAATCTAAAATTATTTTCATGAAGTATTCTTTAGCAGCAAATCCATCCCAAGCACGTAGAACAAAGCAAGAATTCGCCAAACCTGACGAACAATTATCTTATGAGTTGGGTAAAGCCGTACAGGAACTACCGCCACTTTATACTAGATTATTAGCGGGAACTATCAGCGCGATTATTTTTGGTTCAATTACTTGGGCTTATTTCTCGAAAGTTGAAGAAGTTGCGAGTGCATCGGGAAAAATAATTGCCTCCACCGAAGTTAGACCGATAACATCTTTAGGTAATGGGTCAATTGTCGGAGTAAATGTTAAGGAAGGCGATCAAGTAGAAAGAGGTGAAGTCTTAATTCAACGTGACCCAGATTTACAACAAGCTGACGTTGCTCGTTTAGCAAAAAATGCTGGTTTGATACGAGAAGATTTGCGTCGTTTGGATGCTGAACGTACTGGTGTTAAGACAGCAGGTAATAAATTACAAGATGAACTGTTACTATCTCGCTTGCAAGATTATCAAGCACGTCAAGCTGCTGCGGAAGCCGAAGCAAATCGTCAAGCAGCGCTTGTGGAACAAGCAAAGGTACGTTTAACTCGTTTAAAAGAAAACTTTGTTAATGCTAAAACCAGTTTTAATAATGCCAAAACAAATCTGAAAAATGCTCAAGAACTTCGCGAGCAAGTTGGAAGTGGTGTAGCGTTAGCGAAAACGAGAGAGAACAGTTTACGCGGATTAACTAAAGAAGGTGCAGTACCCAGACTTGATTATTTAGATGCAAAAGATCGACTTAATCGTGCTAATGCGGAAATAACCAGGGCTGGAGATCAAATAGTTAATGCTGATAATAATGTAACTGAAGCCCAAGATAAAGTTACATCTTTAGAGAAAGATATAGCGGCTCAACAGCAAGAAATTAGTCAAGCGCGATCGGCTTTTGAAGCAGCTCAAAGTCAAGCGCAACGTTTAGCTTCAGAACGTCAAAGTGAAATTTTGACTCAAATCAACAAGCGTAAAGAAGAATTGGCCAATATTGTCGGTCAATTAGAGCAAGCTAAAAAACAGCAACAATTAGAAACTATCAAGTCTCCAGTTTCTGGAATAGTTTACGATGTCAAAGCAAGTAAAGGTCCCGTACAAGCAGGGGAACCATTGCTCTCAATTTTGCCCCAAGGAGAAGAATTATTATTAGAAGTAAAAGTTCTCAACCGTGATATTGGCTTCGTTCGTCAAGGAATGAAAGCGAAAGTGAAAATGGCAACTTTTCCTTTTCAAGAATTTGGGACTATTCCCGGTGAGGTAGTACGTATTAGCCCTAATGCGATAGTAGATGAAAAATTAGGATTGATATTTCCTACCACAATTAAACTGAGTAAAAAATCAGTTGTATTGCGTGACAAAGAAGTAATATTTACGCCCGGAATGGTCGCAAATGCTGAAATTGTAACCCGTAAAAAGTCAGTTTTGACATTCATCGTTGAGCCAGTGACGCGACGATTTAGTGAAGCGTTTTCTGTAAGATAGGAATGGGGAATGGGTAATGGGTAATGGGTAATAGGGAGACAAATAATTCTTAACTCCTAACTCCTAACTCCTAACTCCTAATTCCTAACTCCTAACTCCTAACTCCTAATTCCTAACTCCAAATTCCTAACTCCTAACTCTCAATCCAAAATCCAAAATCCAAAATCCAAAATCTAAAATCCAAAATGCTTAAACTCCTTTATACTTCAAAACAAAAATTACACCGATCAACCCAACTAAAAGTACTATCCAAGCTCCAGAGGCAATTTTAGTTAGCTTTCTAGCTTTGATATTTTGCCACCAACCCGCAGGACGTAAATCTTGAAGTAAAAGAGTAGCGATCGCTGCTAAGTTTAAACTAGCAATGTTGGCAATTAATAATAGCATTGCTCCTAATGCGGGTTGCCATTCACCGGAACCCATCAACATTCCCCAGGTGACAAGAGGTGGTAGTAAAGCGACTGAAACCATTACTCCGACAACTGAACTGATTTCACCAGCAGTCAAGGAAATCGCAGCAGCAGCACCGGAAGCAAGAGCAACAACAATATCAGCTAAAGTTAGTTTGGTGCGGACAGCTATTTCCGGCAATTCTGGACTTATGGGATACAGCAAACCGATCAAAATTGAAAAAGTAATTGGGATCAAAACTCCAATTGCACCAACTCTCATAGTTCGTACAGCTAAAGTAAAATCTCCCAAAATAGTGGCTACAGCTAATGCCATATTTGGCTTAAGTAATGGCGCTATTACCATTGCACCAATTATTACCGCTTCACTACCACGCACTAAACCAATAGCAGCAATACTAGAAGATAATAATAATAAAGAAATCTGCGTCCACGAGAAATGAATGCTTGAAGCTACATTTGTATAAATTTCTTCACGATTAATCCGATTTGGTGAGTCTGGTAAACCAACTGAATTTTCAGATGATTCGAGTCGAGGTAAAGAAGCTTCTACTGGTAATAGCAGCAATCGGAAGTCTTCTACATCCTTAAACTGATCAACTAAACAATCAATTAGCGGTTCGACTTCTCCCGAAGACAGAACTATTTTAAACTCCAACTGATTATTTTCTAATTTTTTTTGCCAAATTCCCTTATGAGAATATTCTGCCATTAACTCTTCAAATAATTTACCTTTTTCTTGTGGTAAATAAACCTCAACTAAGCGTAAATTCATGTACGGCGTTTTGGGGATAGTTTTTAGTAATAATTATTTAGCGTAGCCGATTACCACTAGAAAAGCTTGTCTTCCATGTAACGCTGCTGGTATGAAGTTTAAACTATTCTTTACTCCCTATTCCCTACTCCCTATTCCCTACTCCCTATTCCCTTAATTGTATTGCAGCAAAATATCACTATCTTCAAGCATACTTTCAATATTACTACTGAAAATTTGGTTATTTTTATTTCCTAAAGTATTCTGTTGATAATTCAGAAACTGCGATTCAATATACGATTTTACAGAGTTATCAATATTTGGGCTTGGGGATAGATTGAAAGTTGTCACATTGATGCTATTAAAGATTGTACTAATTTTACTCGTATATCCACTATCAACATCAAAAGCTTTACTATTAATCAAATCAGTAGAATCGAATTTTATAGTTATAGTTTGGACATTGTTGCTAGCTGTTTCTTCCAGAACCTGACGTATTTGCTTACTATCAAGATTAGGATTAGCGCTTAACATTAAAGCTACAACTCCCGCAATGTGAGGAGTTGCCATAGATGTACCGCTATAAGAAGCATACTTATTATTTGGAAGTGTAGAGTAAATATCTACTCCTGGAGCGGTTACGTATGTCAAAGGTTCCGAACCAGCACGGTTAGAAAAGGAAGCCAGATTTTTTTGTTCATCTATAGCTCCTACAGCAATTCCATATTTTTCTGCGTAACGAGCCGGATAAAGTGGTGTATCACCACCACTATTTCCTGCTGCCATGACTACGGTTACTCCTTTATCGCTAGCATATTTTACGGCTTTTTCTATACCGAAGCTTGGAAAAGAACCACCCAGTGAAAGATTAATTACATCCGCTCCATTATCTACAGCATAGTAAATACCATCAGCAACCGCAGTGTTAGAGCCAGATCCAGAATCATCTAAAACTTTGACTGGCATTATTTGAGCATCGTAAGCAATACCAGTTACACCAATATCATTTTTTGTTCCAGCTATAGTACCGGAAACGTGGGAACCGTGTCCGTCTACATCTATAGTATTGTTATTATTTCCGTCAAAGTTCCAGCCATAAACATCATCTATATAACCGTTACCATCATCATCTTTACCGTTATCAGCAATCTCACCCTTATTTGTCCAAATATTGTTTCTCAAATCATCATGATTGCGATCAACACCAGTATCTAACACCGCAACTACCACACCCTGACCTGTATATCCTCGGTTCCATGCTTCCGGAGCTTTCACAGCATCAGCACCCCAATTTTTACCTCCGAGATCGGGAACATTAGCAAATGTGTCTTCCCCAATCACTTTCGCTACTGCTGCTCCTGCATTTGCCAGACCGTAACCATTTTCAGAACTGTATCCTCTATTTAAAGCATTAAAATTTGTCTTGCTATCAGATGTCGATTCTTCAGAAGTTTTGACTATTACATTATTAGAATCAAAACTACTACGATTTAATTGGCTGAAATTATCTTGTTGAACATGGATATTTAACTCGTCTATTGAAATGATAGCAGCAGTATTTTTTTCAGGAAACAAATTGCGATCGCTATTATTTTGCATATTTTTATACCTTAATTAAGTAGGTCAGCGTTAAAAATCACAGTTATGAAAAGGGAATAGGGGAAGGGTTTTGTTGACGCACAAGCGTCTTCTCTTTGAGAGCTTAATTTACATTCTGTTACATAGTTTGATTTATTTCTACTAACCCACTTAGATGAATATTTATTTCAATGACAGCGTGGTTAATAAAACTTCTGAAAAAACGGGTTCTAAGCTGAGAAAATATTCTGATTACATATAATTACTATGAAATTAAGTTTTAAATTGCCAATTATTTAACAGTAAGTTTTATTGCAGATGATTTTATTAATATAATTTTTTTATGTAGGCAAGATAAGTTTAATTTAGAATATTTGTTAATTATCAAAATGTATCTTCTAAACTTTTTTATCAAAAAAAAAGATGCATTACAACATTAGCCGTAACACATCTTATTTATGAATAATCCTGTTAGATATAGCGGTTTTCAGATGAATATAATAGAAAATTAACCTCACCCCCATCCCCTCTCCTTGGTAAGGAGAGGGGTGCCGAGGTTCCCCGAAGTATATTGCACTCAGACAAAAAGGGCTATATATTACGTAGAAACTATATTAGTAATTGTAGAATCCCAATAGCTAAAGTTTTTACTAATATCATCCCAACTGAGTTCCAAAGTTCGAGATTTTAAAGCAGTATTATCAGTACTCCAAGGATTCAACAAAGTAAATTTCTGAGTCGTAGCATTATAATCGATTAAAGCGTAAGCATGAGAAGCAACAATATTTGGTTGGACTCCACTAGATTTTGAACCAAATCCGATAATTTCACCAGAACTAAAAGCATTAACTACTGTATTAAAGTTAAGTATTCTACCTAAAGCAGATTTTTTCCCAGTAATATGCGCGAATGCATCACTCAAATAACCAGCATTACCAATACCATTGTATGAATTAGTATTATCTTGATTAATCCATCCAGATTCATTTAGTTGAGCGTAAGCTTTTTCTGCGAGCATAACCCACAATTCATTATTAGCATTTCCATAATAATTTCCGGCATTTGCATATACGAAATTACCGATATTATTAGTTGGTAAATATCTGTCTACGGTTACATAATCGGCGACTCCTTTATTGTAGAAACGGACAGTAAAAGTACCATCTCCATTATCAATAAACATATTTTGGATAATATCTGGTGACTGGACGATGGTTGCACTCAAACCCGCCAAGAAGAAACAGTCATTGATATAGCCTTGCTTGATATCATCATGACTTATACCATTTTGGAACAAAGAACCTTGTGCATATTGATAGGTGTGAATCGTTGTCGGACGTTCGCTTGCTGAAAACCACTTGTTTATCAGTTGGTCTAATTGAACATCGCTACTTCCAGCCTGTAAGTTACCCGATTTATTAGCAAGATCGCCGCTAACTACTTTATTTGATAAAACTCTTACATAATCTGCCATTCCTAAGTAAGAAGCATTGCTAATTATCGTGCGTAAATCATTGATTTCGATCGCATCGACAACACCGTTATCTTTTGCATCTCGAAGAATGGCGATCGCATCGTTACGATCTAATGTATTGTCTGAAAATAACGACCTGCTTAATGCACGTATGTTTGCATCTTGAATGTTCTGCTCAAACCAATCTGTAACATTGAAGTCGGTTAATAGAGCATCTCCAGAAGCACCGGCTTGATCGTAAGCGATCGCCTTAAGTTGATAATTACCCGCTGTTAAATTGCTAATGCTGTAATTAAAACCGATGGAAGCGTCCTGATTTTGATAGAAGTTGAGAGCGTCTGGAATATCAATCCATTCATTACCCTCTTTCTTCAATTGAAAATCAACTCTTTCCAGATCATCTATACCGTTTTCATCAAATACTTTTGTATCAACAAGCTGGATTCCTCCATTTATTTGCTGGACTTTAAAGCCTAGTTGAGTGGGTGCTGTATTCTCTATTGTGAAAGACTTTTGCCAAATCGCGCTGTAATCATTTGCGCGATCGCCAGTTATTGCCCATAACTCATAATTACCTTTTACCAGGGAATCGATACTATAGTCAAAGCTGAAGGAACCGTCTTGGTTACTGCGAAATTCAACCGCATCGGCTATGTCAGTAAAATCTCCACTATCTTTTTTCAACCAAAAGTCAACTCTGCTTAAATCATTAATACCGTTAGCATCGAATACTTTAGTATCTGTAAGACGGATACCACGTCCAATAGTTTCGATTTCAAACTGTAAATCTGTTGGTGCAGCATTGTTAACTTGGAAGTAGGTTTTTAAGGTATCTCCATTAGCACCGGCTTTATCGTATGCTGTTGCTTTAAGCTCGTAATTACCTTGTTCTAAACCGCTGATACTGTAGTCAAAACTAGCGGAACCATCCTGATTTTTTTGGAAATCAACAGCATCTTGAATACCAACCCAATCACCACCCTCCTTTTTTAGTTGAAAATCAACCCTTTCCAGGTCATTTATACCGTTTGCATCAAATACCTTGGTATTAGTAAGGTTGATTCCTCCACTAATTTGCGCGATACTAAAGCCCAGTTTTGTCGGAGCGACGTTAACAATGTTTTGAACGCTAAAAGATTCTTTCCAACCATTGCTGATAGCACCAAATTTATCGGTAGCTCTACCATATATATCGTATTTCCCTTCTTCAAGATTACTGATATCGTAGTTAAAGCCGATTGAACCATCAGTGTTTCCATTAAATTCAGATACCTTGCCAAATTTCTTCCAGCTTTCACCCTGTTTTCTCAGCCAAAAATCAACTGTTCGTATATCATTTGCTCCATTACTATCGAAAACTTTGGTATCTGTAAGACGTACCCCACCTCCAATTGCTTCTGTATTAAATTGAAATACTTCTGGTATATAGTTGCTTCTAACTTTCAACGTGTAAGAGGTACCAGTATCACCCTCTTGATGTACCTGAATATGATATGTACCTACATCTAAAGATTTATTTATTGTTTCATTTCCGATACCACCGATAGAAGAATGTGCAATTTCTGAACCATTATAGTTAAGTAGTCGGACATCCACGTTATCCGATAAGTTACTTAATACAAGGTTAAAACTACTACGACTGTCTAATTTAAAAGTATAGTAATCATCAGTATTATCTAAGCCAACTCTATCTTTTATGGTTTGCCACTGCTGCTTAGTATCTAAAGGAGTTGAAGAACTGAGTAAGCTCCCCCCATTATCTATCGGCATAATATATAGTTATTTTTTATCTAAATGTAAGTCGCACCTCGCATACAAAGCAGCAAGGTAAAGATTTTATATTGGTTTGTAAATTTTCCTATCTTTTTGATAGGAACTTCTATAGTGCTATCTACATTCCCAAATAACCAGGGAAAAATTACGTATTAATTAAATCTAAAGAAACGGTGTATCTCACTTAAAGCAAAGAATTTTACCTACAAAAAAGATACAAGGAACAAAATTAACTCAAATATCTTCAGTATTCATCCAATGCTTTATAAAGTTATTTAAAAGCGATCAAATATTTTTGCAACTGTCACCTTTAAAGCTAGAAATCTTTGTAGGCAAGCTTTTTAGCAAAAAAATACTTTAAATTTCAATATACATTCCGTAAAAAATAATACTTTATAAAGTAAAAAACACAATATTTTTAGTTAGTTAAGTCTAGTAGTGCAACTATAGTACCTAAGTAGGTGTAGACAAATATAAGACATTCTATTTTCAAAAATTTATCAAGCGATTAGTATTAATACAAAAATTTTTCTATTTTCAACAAAAATAAACTAAATCCGGAATAAATAGAAGATTTTCTAATTTTGTTAAATTAAAGTAGAGACGTAGCACTGCTACGTCTCCAATAATGTGAAATTATCACTTTATATTTAATCGCCCTCACTCTGGCTATGGTGGGGCTACCCAAACAAAGCCTACCTGCGTAGGCTGAATTCGGCACATCTTTATACAGAAACGGTATTAGCCACCTATAGATGCGACACCTTTTCAAATCTCAATGACCTGCGGGCTTTTCCTCTCAGCTTTTAAAAGACTAGGTTTCCATGCTCATGCGAGAACTCTATGAAGTATGTATATATTCGATTTGATTTCTGCGAGCCGCACACTCGTGACTTCTAGTCATGAGTTAGGCGCTCCACCCATCTGTTAAAATTATCATATAGCGAAAACCAAGCTAAATCTGAACCACGACAACTGAAGATATGGGGTTCTACTAGGAAATAGATATTTTTATCGATCCTCTAGTGGGTAAAATCTTTAAGGTACAGAGGTTAAACATACTTAGAGTTTTTAGGTACTTGTTTAAAAGTCGCCGTCGGTGCGCCGGAGACTTTAAAAACGCTTGTGGAGAACTTGTAAGACCTGGAGCAATTCAGGCACAGATCGTTGAAGCAAGAATCACGCGACTTCAAGTCGCGTGAGGTTCAATTCTAAGACGACTTAAGCAAAACCCCTTGCAATAGCTAAAGCCCTTCGCACAGCGCCATCTGCATTAATAAATCCGTTACCGTAAACGGTGTCATATCCTGGATTACCCAAATCATAGGCTGTCTCGGAAACAATTGCCTTTATCTGCGTCGCACTAAGATTGGGATTAACGCTCCATACTAATGAAGCAACACCAGAAACGTTAGCTGTAGAAGCCGAAGTTCCATTGAAGTTTTCGTTATAACTAAAATCAAAGCTACCCGAAGCATTCCGATTTGCACTGCTAGTAATAAACTCAGATGGAGCAGTCACCGTTAAACCATCACCACGATTGGAACCCCACCAATTTGCATAGGAAATTCGTTCCCCTGGGGTTTTTGCGTTACCGTAATAATCTTTAGTTCCCCAAGATGAACCGACTGCGACAACATTACCGTATTTCCCCGCTAAATCTGCGGGACTAGCAATAGTGTTACTATCACCATTACCAGCAGCAATTACAAATAAAGCTGTATTCTGATTGCTTGCGATTAATTGTTCAAATTCTGTTGAATACCCACCAGCCAAACTGATATTAACGACCAGACGTTTACCTTGAGCGTTGGCTTTGTCGATCATTGCTTGGGTTGCAGTCGCTAGATTGTAATCGGGAGCATTACTACCAACAACATCGATGTGCATCAAATCAGACTTCCAGTTAATTCCAGCCCCTCCAATTCCGTTATTACTTGCAGCAGCAATAGTTCCTTGTACTGAAGTCCCGTGAGAAGAATTACCCCACTCATCTAGATAGTTATTACCAATAAAAGTAGTACTGCGTAAATCTGGATGAATATTACCGCTACTATCAGTTCCCAGACCCGTATCTTGAATACCAATCATGACATTATCGGAACCAGTTGTGAAGCGCCATGCATTCTGAACACCCATTGAATGCAGGTTCCACTGTTGGTTAAATAAAGGATCGTTAGGATTTACTGATAAATTAATCGTAGTGTCGGCAAATTTGATCGCATCAATACCTTCAAATAAAATTTCGCTACCATCAGTAAACGTTACAGCATCAAATATTCGAGTACCATTTCCCGAATTATAGGCTACACCACCATTGGGACTATTCGCATAATTCAATACAACCGCAGATGAAGCAAAATATGATAGATCCAGTAAATCCCGCGCTCCACTACCATAATCAAAGTTACCGTTACCTGAAAAAATTGTTCGACTGTTACCCGGTTGGAATGTAAAGGTATCAGCCCTCAAAGTTCCAGCTTGAGTGTACGTAGTCTGGGGGATAGGAACGGAAGTCGGAATCGGAGCGCTGGTTGCTTCCGAAGCACCTGTTGCAATATTGACAGATGTAGGAATTGGCTGGGTATCGCTCAAATTAGGAATTATTTGAGCTAGAGATGCGGATAAATTGAGATTATAGAAAGTCTCGCTGTTGTTATAGGAATTTACTTCTACATAGTAAGTCCCGGCTACTAAAGTTTTGGCGATCGCTTCATTTAAGGTACCAATATTAACTGAGCTAGCAAGAATGTTTCCTTGACTCGACAGCAACCGCAAATCAGCATCAGCACTCAAACCATCAACGACTATATTCAAGTCACTGGTATTGCCAAGATTAAATTTGTAATAGTCCTTGGAATCTAATTTACCTACCCAATCGCTAATACTTTTCGTCTGAGAATCTACAGCAACTTCGCGAGCATCCTTAAAAGTGTTTCCCGCACTGTCGAATGGTACTGATGAAACTGTTAAACGATAGTCGGTTTGGATATTGCCGTAGGGATAAACCTCAATATAGTAAGTACCTTTCGCTAAATCCGTGCGAATGGATTCGGCTAACTTACCTGCATTGTTGGAATAGGCAATTATTTCGTCTTTCTCAAATCTCCCATTTCCATTGTTATCCCGAAGCAGCTTGACATCCGCATCTGCACTTAAACCATCAAGAGTCAAGTCAAAACTACTACGACCTTTAAAATCAAAGCTGTATAAATCATTTGCTTCAAGACTACTGACTGTATCAGTAAAAGCTTGAGAACTAGTGTTAATACTTAAATGCGTTGCTGAATTTAGTAATCTCGGCGCACTTTCTGGCATATTTTTGGAATCCGAAAAAACGGTATTTATTAACTCAATATCTATAAGTACTCTTTTTCAATGTCAAAAAAGAAACCATGTGCTTACTTTAACCTTAAAACTACAATAAATTTACTTAATCTTCATCAAAGCTTTTAATTTGAAAAATTGTCTGTCTGTAGAAAAAATGCAAGTTTTCCTCTACATAAAAAAATTATAGTGTACTTTTATAGTTAAGTGGTTTTTCTCATCTAAACTAATTTACTGCTTATCTTTAGGTATTACTAAAATATGAAATGTACTTACAATAAGTCAAGGTTTATGTTGCCCTGAGTAAAACCTATAGGCAAAAAAACTATGTGTAATTTAAACGTTCGCTTAACGCTTTCCCGGATTATTCTGGATAATACTTTGTAATCCTATGCTCCCCAGGCAAAAAAAACTATTCTTAAAATAATTGATATAACAGAGAACTTCTTTTATTCGATGCAGTTATTTGCTGTATGATTTAAAATAAAAGTTATTGGAGATGTACGAAAAGAATAATATTCTTGAATAGAAAAATACACTGTTTTTTTTTAATGGTATTCAAAAAAGGGAGATACTTAGTTAATTGATCGGCTTGTTGAAATGGCGATTAGCCTCACCCTTACAGATGAACGCAATGAATAATTTTCCCAAACAATAAATTCAGCCTTATCCGTAGTAGTTTTGAATCTCCACTTCAAAATAAACAGCAGTGCTACTAAGTTAGGCGATCGACGAATACGGATTAATTGACATTCTGCCCACATCTAAAGGCTACATCCCCTTTTGCAGCAAAGAATTTCAGTAATCGCAAATATTGTATTGGCTTAAGTCCCGTTAATTGCAATACTTGTGGTGTGACGAAAACATTGGTGGAAAATAGCTGATGCTGTCTTTATACGATTTTCCTAATACTTGGTTGGTAGCAATAGGATTGAATACCGTACTCTTAGGTATAGTTTGGCTAGTACCGAAAAAACTGCTGACTCCTGCTGGAATATTTAATGCTTGGTTGTTGGGTGTATTGATTTTGGCAACCCTCGGCTGGTCTGGGTATGCAGTAGTTTGTGTTTATTTTGTAGTTGGTTCGGCTGTAACCCGCATCGGGATGGCTCAGAAAGAAGCCGAAGGAATTGCAGAAAAGCGTTCCGGTGCTAGGGGCCCGGAAAATGTTTGGGGTTCGGCTTTTACTGCGGCTTTGTGCGCTGTGGGAATAGGAATTATTGATGGGTTGGCTAGCGACGACCTGATGCTGCGTTCTTTACTATTATTAGGCTATGTCGCGAGTTTCTGTACCAAGCTTTCCGATACTTGTGCGAGTGAAGTTGGCAAAGCTTATGGTAAACGTACTTTTTTGATTACGACTTTGCAACCAGTACCGCGAGGTAGCGAAGGAGCTGTCAGTCTTGAAGGAACTTTAGCTGGAATCTTCGCCTCAGTGGTGCTGGCTATGCTGGGCTTACTTCTGGGTTTAATTGATGTGTGGGGTGTTATATGGTGTGTGCTGGCGGCATTCATTGCCACTAATATAGAAAGCGTAATTGGAGCGACTTTGCAATCCCGATGGCAGTGGCTGACTAATGAATTAGTTAATGTTCTCAACACTTTGATAGGAGCTGCTGCTGCGATGCTATTTGCCTGGATGCGAGCAAATATTATTTAGAATATAATGTTTTCTTAAATACAAGTTGTTTAAGTTTCAGTAAATTATAAGTATTTATACGCAACAACTATCAATGATTGTTGAGATATGACTGTAAAACAACTTGGCATTACAGTAGCATTGTCCTTATTAAGTGTCAGTTGAATGCGATTTGTTTCGATTTTATCACTGTATATTTTTTAAGGTAAATTCTAAGTACTCACTTTATGGAATCTTCATCATTTTTAACTGTTGATGACCGATTAATTTCAGTTCAGCAAGCAGTACAACACCTACAAATTAGTGGAAAACTAGGTCAGTTTATTCGGGATATTCTGCGTCAAGATGTAATTGAGCAAGAGATTGCAGCGAGAGTTGAAACAGAACTTTCTCCAGCTTTAACCGAACAAGCAATTATTGATTTTCGGCTCAAAAATGAACTTAGCGACCCCCAAAAGTTTCAGGATTGGTTGAATAATAGCGGTACCGATTATGATACGTTTCACGCTACAGTTGCTTTTGGGTTTAAATTAGAAAAGCTTAAAAGCGCGATCACTGACCCGAAGTTAGCAGAATATTTTATTGAAAGAAAGATTTTTTTGGATAGAGTGGTACTTTCTCGGATTATTGTTGATAATCGGGAGTTAGCCGAGGAGTTGCACACCCAAATTGAAGAAGGAACTAGTTTTGAACAGCTAGCGAGGGAATATTCCTTAGCTGACGACAAGATTGTTAACGGCATGATGGGACCAGTCAGTCGGGGAACAATGCCGGATAAACTGCGAGCTGCTGTAGATATAGCTAGTCCTGGGGATATTTTAGGACCAATTCAACTAGAGGAACGCTATGGATTGTTTCGTTTAGAACAGCTTTTACCAGCATCGTTAGAAGATACTCAACTTAAGCAAGCACTACAAAATGAATTGTTCGAGAAATGGCTAGCAGAGAAAATTCAAAAGCTGACAGTCAAACTACAAGTAAAATAAAGCTTTCAGATCATCAATTTCATCAAGCAACAGTTTTAGATCTAGCTTGGCATCAACCACCTTTATGCTGGTTAAACGCGGAACAACAAACTCTGTTGCAAAACGGATCGTCCATTCTTGATTTTCGTTTAGGAGAGAAAATTTGGGGCCAAGATGCAGATGGTTATCAATTTCTGATCGTTTCTGGAAAAGTCCGTTTGCGTCAAGAAGGAGTAGGCAAGCCTTTAGCCACCTTACAGGCAGGACACTGGTTTGGTGATTTAAATAATTATCCCACAGAATGTAAAGCTGTAGCAGCGAGTAAAGAAGTTTTATTACTGCGTACCGATACAGCATTATGGGCAGAATTATCCACACCGCAAATTGAAGAGTTTTGGGTAAGGGAAGAGACGGAAGGACAAGGAGACAAGGTAATAGAAATTTCTACCCCCATCTCCCCATCCCCCCATCTCCCCATCCCCCCATCTCCTCATCCCCCCATCTCCCCATCCCCCCATCTCCCCATCTCCCTATCCCCTAACCTCTTACTGTCACCCATTTAGCTAATGAGGGGACATTGTTGTTATTCACAATGGTGAGCATATACCATCCTGGAGGTGCGAGGTTACGGTTGGAAGTTAAATCAACAGTAAGAGTATTACCCGTAGTTGAACTAACTGGTACATCTACTAGTCGTTGTTCGGTTTCCAGACCGTGGGTAGTTGCCATCGGTTTGATTAAATTCACCCATTTTATATCCCCAGCTTGAGGTGTTTCGATAGTAAATGATGTTCCCCATTTCGCCGTACTAGGAGCATTACTAATTACGGGTCGCCCTTGTGCAATATAGTCAGGAGAATAAATTTCTATCCGAAACTCTACGGAGCCACGGAAGGGGTTGCCTCCTGCTGTAAGGACTCTACCATCTGGTAACAGTAATGCTACTGAATGATAAACGCGACCGTTGATAATTGGATCTTCTACTTCCGTCCAGGTATCTGTCGCTGGGTCATAAATTTCTGCGGGTAAGTCTGATTTTCCTACGTCCTCGTTTCCACCGCTACCGTTGCAAACAAATACCGTGCGATTGGGTAATATCACGGCGTTGTGATGCATCCGAGAATTATTTAAAGAGGCTGCTGGCTGATAGCTAGGATTGCTTGATTTTAAATCAACTATATTAACTCTGGCAGTTGTACCGTTACCACCACCACCAATAATCATCACCTTTTGGTCTTGGGCTGGTGGGAGCAATACGCTGGCTGCTTGATTTCCATTATTTGCATCTTGCAATCCACCTACAGGCTGTTCTCCGATTGGGTCTGTAAATGTTTTCGGTAATGTGAGAATACGGGGGGAAACTCCTCTATTCCCGCCCAATTGTGCGCCTGCGTAAAACAATTTACCGTTATCTAATAAGTAGATGTGAGCATACTGTTCAATGGGACTAGTACTTTGAGTAAAAGCCCTCCAACCTCTACTAGAAGAATAAAGTTCTGGATTTGAGTTTAAATTGCCGTTTTCATCTAAACCCGATATTGCAAAAATTTGTCCGTTACCAAGAGTAACTAGAGTCGGATACCAGCGACCGGAATTCATGGACTGTCTTTTGATCCATTTCTGTTGGGTAGGACTAAAGAAAAAACTGTCTACCAAACCGAAAAATGGGTCATACCGCAAAGTTCCACCTGCAACTAAAAGGTTTCCCCCAGATAGAAATGCTTGTCCGGCACAAAATACGTCAATAGGATTTCCGTTACTGTCGCGAGGAATTTCCGGTCTGGTGAATGTTCCATTTGTGACATCGTACAAAGCGGAACCTTGCGGAGCATTAAGAATATCGTTTGGATTATTGCCAGAACCACTAAAAAACAAGACTTTTCCCGTGCGTAATAAAGCTGCGTGAACGGGATTAATTGGACAGGTAGATGATACAGACCAAGGCATTTTTTTGTCCCTATTACAAACGTTTATTCACCAATTGGTTTTTCGTAACTACAAAAAACCCAGCTTGTCTTAAACGCAATCAAAAATCTAAATATTTATCGCTTTGTATGAAAGCTTACAATTGTCCTTTTACTAGATAGTATATTTATGTTTCATCTAATACTTCTAAGGCAAAATAAGGCTTCAATAGTTAAACCAAAACCAAGTCGTTTTTGATATCGAGCATAATCTGTATCACGCCGATCAAAATTAGATTTCACGAATACAGGCTTCGATTTTTTTGCTTACATATTTATAGCCATTGAACAAGAAACTATGTAATCAAAATAAACCCGTAAGCCTTAGCTCAACCTTAATTTAAAGTCTATTAATGTAGAATCATATACATTAAGATACACCTACTAAAATGACAGCTTGTCTAACTCTCTTAAGTTTGATTGCACCATTATTTTTATTATTTTGTCTTGCCAATTTGGCATTATTTTACGACCAAAGTAAATTATTTATTAGATTGAAAACTAATTTATAAAATCAATTTATAGCGCATAAAATAGCCATTATAAATCTAATACAAAGATAATTTTTATTAAGTGTTTAAATATTGATAATATTGCGAGAAAGACACAGGGGTTAATTTGTTCGTAAAAGATCGGCCTTGTAGAGACGTAGTACTGCTACGTCTCCCCCCTATCAAATAAGATAATCGAGAATTTGCTGTTTGCTAACGGCGATCGCCATTATCTTTCAAAGTCCCTTTTGCTCTACGATTTTCCAATTTTTGAATATTCGCTTCTATCTAATATCTCATCAAAGCTTAGTCCTAATTCCTTGGCTAAAACAGCGACATACCAAGCAACATCACCTAATTCCGACTTAATTTTCTGACGCGATTCTTCATCGACCACAGAATTTTTATCTCGAATAATTCGCTTGATCAGTTCCGAAACTTCCCCAGTTTCACCCGCTAAGCCGATACATGGATATATCCAATTATTTCCTTTGTTCGGATATATCCCAAATTCAAAAGCCTGCTCCTGATATTTGTCAGCATCCATATTAAAACCACTTTAATTTCTTTTTCAAGTTAGGATTATATGGTTTTTTAGACTTGGATTACCAATTATTTTCCCATCCCCAATTCCTGCTGTAAACGATATAAAATGGTATCCGATTCTACCTCACGCAATATCTCTTCAATTACGTTACTAACGCCTAATTCTCCCCAGGAACAGCCTTTTTTTAAATAGACTTGAGCCGCTTGTCCTACGGAATAAGCACCGTAACCGGCAATACCGGCTTGCGTAACCGCAGTTCCCGCAAATGCAGTAATATTGAGAGGATTTTCAGCATTACTAATGGCGATCGCGCTTTTGCCAAAACCCAAAACAAAACTGCTGCCTAATTCACTTAACAATAAACCACCGGAACTGAATAAAATGGTTTTTAATAGTTTTCCGGCTTCGTAACCCGTCATCGGTAAACCGTAAAGTTGGGATAAGGAGCGAATTAACGCTAAATCTGCCACAATTCCGCCACATATATCTAAAAAAGCAATAGGATTTAACGCTACTGCTAATGCTTTATATTTGGTATATTGCCAAATCAAATCTTCCGCTTGTTTTTCTCGCAGTTCTACTGTTTTCGCTGCAATAGATTCTTCCGCGTATCTTGCTTGTACCAAAGCGTTAAGTGACAAAAGGGAACGTCCTTCACGGTTGAGAATCTTTAAAATTGTTTGTTGAAGTTCTTCTATTTGCGGTGGTGGTGTTTCCCACTCATAATCTTCGCGACCATCAGCATATTCTACTCGGACTTCTATAGGTGCGGGTTCCGCTGCGACCATAACTATTTCATCGGGTTTTAGGGGCTTCGCGGAGCTACCTGCACCTAATTGCTGTAAATTAGCGTAAATTGCGGCTTTATCAGTATCGGGATATAAATCAATTTTATTAAACACCAAAATTAGCGGTTTCTGTGCTTGTCGCAATTTTAGCAGCGCTTCATACTCGATACGGGTAATATCACCGGAGACAACAAATAAAATCAAATCAGCTTGACGGGTAACTTCTCGCGCCATTTGCGCCCTGGATTCTCCCGCAATTTCATCTAAGCCAGGAGTATCGATTAATTCAATTTCTATCTTTACACCGGGATTCCAGCGGATAGAACGGGGGTATTGAGTGACACCATTGAGCGGTCCCGTCTGCAAAATCTTTTGTCCCAACAGCGCATTCAAAACCGCAGACTTACCGCGACTGACCAAGCCAAAAGCGGCGATACAGACCGTATTATAATCAAGTTTATTTAGATTAGCGGTTAAAACCTGAATTTCTGGCTTGACCAAACCCGCTAATTGCGAATCAAATCCCGGCTTACGCAAATTGCCATACCAAGACAATGCCTGTCTGAGACTAGCACGAGCGCGGTTTAAATGGCTTTCTTGTTGGTTTTTCATAGTTCATTATTGGGAATGGGGTATAGGTCAAAGGTTAAAGGTAATAACTTCTTCCTCCTCTCCTAACTTTTAACTCATAACTCATACCTCCTAACTGATAAGGTTTCTTAAAAGGCTTACTTAAGTTGTGTAATTGGTTATTATTGGAGTATTTGTGATTGAGAATAGTTCATCTGGGCTATATATCGGCAATATCAAGGCTAGGAGTACGGTAAATGAAGTCGTCAATCAAAAGCGCTGAGGCAGTTCAAATTATTTCAGAGTTTGCACAAATACAAAACGATCTGATTTGTGCATTTCGCCAGATATATCCCAATGTAAGTAAATCTTTTTCTGTTAATTGTCCCCGCCAAGGTTTATTATCGTTACAAGGGGAAAAATGGACGTTTGATAAACATGGAGTCGGCGTTTATTTTCAATCGGAAAATTCCGATATTATAGTTGATGTTCACGCAGGATTTGTAGACTACCCACAAGCTTTTGATGCGTGGCGACTTGTACAGTATTTTGAATCAAAAGGCATAGAACAGATTTATTATCTTACAGATGTTTTTGATCTTACCAATAAAGCCAATAATGAAGACATTGTGGATGATTTATTAGAACATCTTTTGGAAGATAATATCATTGAGTTTGCTTTCGCTAAACTGAAGTTATATAGATTGAAAAACACATCTACGGATTATAGAGCGAGGATTTTAAGTCAATTATCGCGTTTGCTAAACGAAGGGGATAGGGAATAGGTAATTGCTAATTGGTAATTGCTAATTGAAGATAAAAGCCTGTAGGTTGGGTTAGGCACAACGGCAGATAATAATTGTAAACGAGTAAATTATTGTGGTGCCGTAACCCAACATTTAATTATCGGTATAGCAATTCCAAATAGAAAACGATTGATTTGTAGTGCGTTAGCGCAGCATATCTCTAAAGATATGTATCTTGCGATCTTGTATCGAGCGAGCAAGATGCTCGCACTACGGAAATTAATTGTAATAACTATATCTCAAAATATCTTAGATTTAACAAAATTCCGTTTATACACAAATGCTCTGGTTAGGTTACTTTAATTCATTGATATAGATTTTTGTTGCGAGCAAAATTTTTTTTTCGTATCTAACCCAATTGACAATCTAGTACAGTTGGGCGGAAATAATACTACGATTCAAAATGGCTAAAAAGTAGATAGAATAACCTTTGTTTATAAATGCCTTTTGCCCTGCTGTACTAGTTTTATTCACGAATTTTGTAAGAGCGTAATTCTTGTTCGGAAATGTCATTTGCTGGAACCAATTTGTAGTGTTTTTCCTCCACAACTTTTACCGAAAGGCGATTATTGAAAG